>NZ_JBHVEU010000265.1:0-12339 GCF_042802075.1 Kitasatospora sp. NPDC057518 | reverse complement strand
CTGCGGTCCGGGCCCCGGGCTTTCCGTTCCCCCGCTGCTTCGGCTACTTCAGCAGGAAGTCGTACACCGCCTGCCGCCCGGCCGGGTTCGCCGCCCGGTTCTGCACCGAGTGCGCCGCCCCGGGGACGATCACGATCTGCGGGTCGTGCGCCAACTTCGCCTGCTCGTAGAGCAGTTCGTACGGCGTCGCGATGTCGCGGTCGCCGCCGAGCAGCAGCACCGGCACGTCCGGCAGCTTGCGGTGGGCCGACGGGATCGGCGGCACCGGCTCGCGCGGCCAGTCCAGGCAGACCAGGAGGCTGCCGAGTCCGGTCGCCGTCGCGGGGTCGTACGGCCAGGTCTGCTCGGCGGTCAGCCGCTGCCGGGTGCGCTCCAGCGCCGCCGCCCGGCCCTCGACGGGGGTGTCGGTGCTGCCCCACGGGAAGCGCGCGTCCGCGCAGACGGTGGCGGAGTGCAGGCCCTGGCTGAGGTCCTCCGCCGGGGCGGCGTCGACCACCTGGTGGACGAGGTCGAAGAGGTCCTGGAGCTTGGCGGGCTGCCCGGCGGCGGCCTCGTGCAGCGCCTCCGGGACCCCGCCGAAGTCCGGGTCGATGAACTCGTAGCCGGTGAGCGCGCTCAGGACCTGCACCCCGTTGCCGTAGCGGCGGACGGTGGCGGCGAGGTCGGCGGCCGGGTCGGTGGTGCAGCCGGTGGCCTGGCAGGCGGCCCGCAGCACCCGGGCGGTCGCGGGCATCGCCGCCAGGTCGAGGGGGTCGAAACCCCCTGGCGGCGCCACCGAGTCGAGCACCAGGCGGGCCACCCGGGACGGGTGGGCGAGCGCGTACCGCTCGGCGACGATGGTGCCGTACGAGACGCCGTCCAGGGTGAAGCGCCGGGCGCCGAGGGCGCGGCGCAGCAGGTCGATGTCGGCGACGGTGTCGGCGGTGCTGTAGAAGCGGGCGTTCGGGCCGAGGGCGGCGGCGCAGTCGGCGATCGACTGCTTGCGCGGCACGGCGAGGTCGGAGGAGCCCATGTCCTCCTGGAGGCCCGGGCACTGGAGTGCGCCCCGGCCGGTGCCGCGCTGGTCGTACATCACCAGGCGGTAGTCCTTGAGGACGGGCTCCAGCTTGCCCGCCATCTGCCGCACCGTCGGGACGCTGGCCTGGCCGGGGCCGCCGGAGAGGAACAGCAGGTCGCCCTTGGGGGCCTTGGTGTTGCCGCCGACGGCCACCTGGAGGTCGAGGGTGCCGGGGACGGCGCCGCTGTGGTCCAGCGGGACGGTGAGGGTCCCGCAGGTGAACTCGGGCGCGTCCGGGCAGGGCGCCTGCCCGGTGATCCCGCCGCCCGGCCTGTCCGTGGCGGCTGCGGGGGTGGCGGGGGTGGCCAGGGTGGTGCCGGCGACCACCGCGACGGCGCCCAGCAGAGCGGCGATGCGGCCGCGCGTGCTCGTCATGTGAGTCCTTCCGCTCGCACCGCGCCCGTGCGACGCGGTCACGGAAGCAGCCTGCGCCCCGGGGGACTTCGATGGCGAGCACCCGGGCGGGATTCGCCCGGAGAGCGAGCCGGAAGTCCCCGGACGGCCCCCTGTTGCCGATCAGCCCTGACGCCACACCTGTCAACTGGTCAACGGACCGGCATGACCCCCGGATGCCCGTCCTCCCCCTCTCCCTCCCCCTCACCACCACCCACGCCTGCACCTGGGAAGATCTTTTCTTAAATTATTACAAATCATGACATTATCGGCCGTGTATGACTTCCGTCCGGCGAGCGCGACCCACCGCCGACGAGACTCGCCGTGTCAGAGGCCGCGGCTACGCTCCCGACATGGCTTCCTATACGAATGACCCGCTGCACCAGAAGCTGGTCGCTGTCCTGATCCCCCTCCTGCGCCGCACGTGCCCGGCAGATGCCGGCGGCTACGGCGGGTCGTACGAGCTGCGCCTGACCGCCCAGGAGGCCGAGGAACTCGGCGGCGTCCCCCTCATCCGATCGGCAATGCGCAAGGCAGCGCGCGAACTTGGCTGGTCAAAGCTGCAGACCTACGGCATGGGCCCCACGGGCGACATGGCGCTGGCTGGTGTCGTCGATGAGCGACAGATACCCGAGGAGTTCACAACCGTCGTCGAACGGCACCGGCTGGACAAGCAGCGAGCCGCCGCCGAGGCGGCCTGGCAGCTCGTCGCCACCGGCCGGCCGCATGCGGTACGCGGTTCGGCCTTCGTGACCACCCAGGAGTTCCGGGCCGCATACTCCGCGGCCGACCACGCCTGATCCGTGCCGCCCACTGGCAGGCCAGGAGCCGGCATGAGTCGGCAACGCCGCTCATGAGCGAGTTCCACGGCCTCGTCTATGAACAGTTGCTCCGAGGCCACGCGCACGGGGTCGACGGGAACCGTCAGTCGAGGCTGTGTGGCGTCGCCGACCGCTCGACTGGGCCTCCTGGTTTCCCGGGCGACCGGTGCCCGTGAGCTCGGAACTCAAGCTCGTCACGGTGCAATCGCACCCGGGCAGCTCGCCAGGCGGTATCGAAATCGATCTGCTCGGAGGCCGCCCGGGTGAGGCGCCAGGCGCACCAGCTAGTCCGTGGGGCGAGCAACCAGCGCAGGAGGGTGGTTCTCATCTCGCCGGCTCCGGCCGGTCGGCCTCCTCCGCCGACTCGGCACCGTCGTGGATGTCGAGGGCCTCTTCAAGCTCGGTCGCAAGGTCGCCGTGGCCGGCAGTCCTCATGTAGTCGGACGTGAAGGTGACGAGCAGCCTCCGCTGATGCAGCTGGTCGAAACGGGAGAAGAACGTGCGCAAGATCTCCAGAACTTGGAGATCGGTCGGATCAGTGGACGGTTTGCGGGCGGTCGCGAGCAACTGCGACAGACCGGCCAGAGCCTTGGTGAAGTGGGTCCTGGAATCCTCATCGGTCAACTTGAAGTCTTTGAGATGATCCGCCCACGTTCCCGTGTCGGGCATGGTCAGAGCTGCGGCCAGGATCGCCGGGTCGGCAAGCGCGAGGGCGCGAGCTCTGGCCGCCTGGAGGAAGACGGCGTCCTCCACTCCCTGATTCTGGCGGGCGCGCATCACTGCAGCAGTAGCTTCGGTGGCGGCGCGGTCCAGAACCACGGTGGCCTCGGCCCTCAGGACGTGATCCGGGTATCCGGCCAACGGACGCGGACCTGCCAGATGGTCGGCCAGGGCATCCCTCGCACCTGGCAGGTCGGCCGGATCCAGCTGAGCGGCGGCATCCACTGCCGCTCTACGAAGCGAAGTGCGGATGAGCCGTGCGAGGGCCGGTCTGTCGTATCCCGGCAGGTGGTCGGGGTACGCGGTGGCAGTGATCTCCGCAGTGAAGGCGATGTCCGGGTAGCAGGTGGGCAGGACGGCAGGGAACGCGGTCACCTCACGCCGCAGTGCCCGCCGCTGCGCACGGGTCGCGCCGGGCTGGCTCACGATGGCTCCGGCCGGGCGGCCGGGAAGCGCCGGCTGATCAACCGCCGGCGGAACTCACGCATGGCCTTCGTCTCGGCATCGATCTCACGGCCAACGACGATGGCCGCAACCGGATCGAGTCCGATGCGACCGCTGACAATCCGCTCCACGAGGTCGAGAACCTGCTCGCCCGGCAGAGAGCCGTCGATACTGGCCTCGGCCCAGGCCGCGAGGGTGCTCTCACAGGTATGAGCGAGGGCCTTGTCTGGCAGGGTGTCATTCCATCCTGCGACGATCTTGTCAGTGACGGACTCGTCGTGGCGCGCTGCGGCAAGCAGGAGCTCCGTCGGGTACGGATCGGCGGTCAGGTCTGCCAGGGCGAGGAAGGCCCGTCGGCCAGCGCGTGACCTGCTGGCCCTGCCGGGTGTGCTGCTGTCCGGTGGTCCGATCCAGTCATTGACGGCTGCCCAGGTCAAGGCCAGCTTGCCGTGCTCGCTCACCAACGCGCGCAGCGCCCTTCCCGCCTCGCCGTTGGCCTGATCGTCAGCGTCCCGAGCGAGGATGTGCCGGAGGCGTACCAGAGCTTGACCGGGAAATCTCGCGGCGAACGTGCCCTGGCACACCAGGGCGGCGACTCTGGCGACCTCTTGGTCTTTGCTCTGCGCCCAGTTTTCCCGCAGTTGCTTGCGCACCGTCGCACCGAGAACCGGATGCTGCGCTGCGGAGGAGAGCATCCGGGCAGCGGCGTCGCCACGGCTGAGCGCCGCTGGAGCACTCCGGGTGGCCGGGCTGGGCAGGACAGTGCTGTCATTGTGCTCGGCTGCCAGTTTCGCCAGCAGCTCGGCAATGGTGTCGAGCCGGTCAGCCCCGATCTCTCCCTTGGCCGTGATCCGCGCGATCCACTTTCTGATGTGGCTCTGTGCGTCGGCAAGTTCGGTCCAGATGTGCCTGAGCACCGCATAGCCGTAGCCGGGCCGGTGGGTGAAGGTCACCTTATTGTCGCTGACCTTTGCTCCTGCGTCACGCAGACGGCTTCCCAAATCCAGACCCGACAGGGCGTTGCGCACGCTGTCGTCGACTTTCTCTCCGAGTAGATCTCGGGCGGCTTGGTGCACTTGGGAGGGGCTGGCCCCTTCCAAGAGCACCGCTGCCAGGAGCAGGGCGCGGTCCTCCGGTCGTTCGACGGTCCGCCCGAAGAACCCGGTGACGTAGTCGCGCCATCCGGTGAACCGTTCGACTGCCGCTGCGAGCTCCTGCTCGCTGTCGGCTGCGCCTGCGAGCAGCCGGGCGAGTTCGGCGGCATCTGCCGGGTGCATGCCGTCAGTCACCAGCTGGGCAAGGTCCTGCTGGTTCTCCTTGGGCTCGTATCCGGACTGCAGCCGCTCGACGAGTTCCGTACGACGGTGAAACAAGCTGAGGTGCGAGCTGACCAGGTGTCGGGGTGCGGGCGGTCGAGCCTGGACTACGGCGGCCGCTTCATGTCCCATGGTGGGCCAGCCGTCGCGGCCGGCGATCACGATCAGGCAGGATCCGATCTCCGCGAGCCGACGGCCGTGGCCGCTCAGCTTCGACGGCATCTCCTTCGACCAGTCGGCGATCTCGGCGGAGACGTTCAAGAGATATCCGCAGTTCTCCCCGATCGGGAGCAGGCTGCTGTCCGGCGGGTCCCAGTCCGGCGTGATCTGCCAAAGCTCCAGCGAGGGCCTGCCCTCGCTCCGACGAGGCTTGTCCATCATGGTCAGGGCCCGGACAGCGGTGGCATAACGGCCAGTGCCTTCGTCGCCGGCCACAACTGCCAGCCCGCCTCCACGAAGGAGCACGTCACGGACGGCTTCTGCGGCGAGGACCTCTTCACCATCGCGATCGATCCTGACCCATGCCTGCCGCACCACCGAGATCACCGATGGCTCGACGGAGTGGACGGGCAGCAGTTCCTTCTCATGGATGTTGACCACGGCGACCGCGTTGGCCCCGTCGGCAGCCTGGGCCTGGACGACCACCGACCGGTGATTGCCATCAGCTCGTTGGCCCCCGAAGGACTCAAGGCCGGGCTCCTCCATCAGCCGCTCCACTGTTACCTCCTGGGCCGCGTGGAAGCGGTGATGGAGCCCTTCCCCGTACTCACGTTGCCACCAGCCTGAATGACCACGCTGTTGGTGTTCCCGTTCGCGTTCATCACCGCGCCCGCAGCCCTGCCCCCAACTCCCAGGTCAGTAAGCAGTTGCTCCAGCTCTTCAACCGCGTCGGGGTTACGCTGCAGATACATTCCAAGTTGCCAGAAGCACTGCGCCCTCAGCGCCTCCGGGTCCCCGTCACCGTTCGGGCCGCATCTCTCGCCGGCGACGTCCAGTTCTGCCAACTGCCGCTCCACCACCGCTGGTTCATCACGTCGCAGGAAACGGGCGATCTTTTCCCGGACCAAGCCCCACCCGGATCGAGCCACCTCCGCAGCCAGCGCCTCGGACGCACGCGTCGCCAGGTCCATCATGTCGATCTCGGCAGCACTCATCGCTCACCTCTCATCCGGCCCGAGACGATGGGCCACATCCCGAAAGAATGCGAACGGAGCGTGACATCACACAAGCGGAACGTGCACATCGACTGGATCCCGTCCTTGGAGGCTCCAGCGTGCCGAGTGGGCGGCCCGCACTCGTTCGAATCCTGCACACGGCACACTTCCCGACACTCACACAGTCTTCGATGGGCGCCAGGCGGATGCTGTTCGACTAGCGCGTCCCCAACCACGACCGAACGGCGAGCTCAGGCTGGCGTGAATTCGCCGTCAGACTGGAGAGCTCCACCGAACCAGCTATACCAAGGCTCCGACAGGCCCCGAGACACAGGCGCCTCCTCGCCCCCGGCTCGAAGGGGTACGCTGCCACTCTTCCGACCGGCAGGCCGTGACGCAGCCCGGGGCGCTGCAGCGGCATTGGTCAGTAGGCCCAGGTTGAGCCGGTTCCCCGGTACTCCTCGACCGGAATCGGGTGGACATCGGGGCGCATGCGGTCGGTGTAGAGGAGGCCGTCGAGGTGGTCGATCTCGTGGGCGATGAGGCGGGCGAGGCCGAACTCGTAGGTGGCTGTGGTGATGGCACCGTCGAGGGTGGCGGCGGCGACGTCCATGCGCAGCGGGCGGGGGACCATGCCGCGGACGTCGAAGAAGCTGAGGCAGCCCTCGTACTGTTCGTCGGTCTCGTCGGAGACGGCGGTGACCTTGGGGTTGAGCAGGATGATCGGGTCGGCGTCGGCGGTCGGGGGAAGGACGAGGGCGGCGGCGCGGGGGATGCCGATCTGTGGGGCGGCGAGCCCCATGCCCTTGGCGAAGGAGTGGACGCGGCCGATGCGGTCGACGGCGGTGAACAGTTCGTCGATGACGTCCTGGGCGGCGGTGCGTTCGGCCGGTAGGTCGAAGGGCTGGGCGGGGTGGTTGAGGATGGGGGTGCCTTGCTGGATCACGCCGAGGGACTGCATCTGCTGGCTTGGCCGCACCTCGATCACCTGGTCTCCTTGGTCTGTTGCTGGTTGTCGGCGGTGGCGCGGAAGCGCCATTCGAGGCGGAAGCGGGCGTGCAGCGGTGGGTCGTCTGTGGCCCAGGCGAAGTGCTGGCGCTCGCCGTCGTCATGGCGGCTGACGGCGGTGCGCAGGGGAACGGCCTCGGCGGTCATGGAGGTCTCGGTGCCCCACACGACCGGGTCGAGGGCGCTGGGGAAGTCGAGGCGGACGGCGAGGTGTTCGGTGGGCAGGCGGACGGCGCGCTGGAACCAGTGGCCCCACTTGTCGGCGCCGACGCTGTAGGCGTACTCGATCCAGGTCGCGTCGCCCGGGTAGAGCGGGAAGCGGCCGTGCTCGTTGTCGAACAGGAGCCAGACCTCCTTGAAGGCGTCGCGGTCGTGCTTGGCCTGCCACCGCATGTCCTCGCCCTGGCACGAGGCGCTGAGCGCCAGTTCGTCCCAGGTCAGTGGGTGCTCACGGTAGTGGGCGTTGGAGCGCTCGGGTTCGCCGGGGTAGCGGTCGACGGCGATGCGGATGAGGTAGCGGGTGATGGGCTCGGCGCCCGTGTTCCGTAGGCGGCGGCGCATGGTCAACCGGTAGGTGGAGCCGTCGAATTGGAGTGCGGCCTCGTCATGTTCGACCACGATCGCGGCCCCGGAGGCGTAGGGCTGATCGGCTCGGCGAGGTGTCGGCGGGGCGGTCGGGGTGCGGCTTCGGGAGCGGGCTGCGTCGTAGTCGAGCCAGCGCCGCCAAACGGCTTTCCCGGCATTGAGGGTCTCGTCGGCGAGGCGGGCGAACTCCTCGGTCGGCTTGTGGCGGCCGGACTCCACGTGGCTGACGTACGAGGGGTCGAAGCCCATCTTCCCGGCCAGCGCGCGTTTGGAGAGGCCGCGCACCTCGCGCCAGTGGGCGACTTCGGCGGCGAACGCCTCCATGGCCTGGTCGACCGCGTCGTGGCTGGCCGTCGGTTCCATCCGCTCCGCCCCCAGTGAGTGATGAATGAACCGTGAGTGACCTTAGCTCACCATCCCGTCACGGTCCTGCCTCCGGTTGTCATTGCCCCATCGGGCCCGCACTTCAAGCGCCTGACCAGTACCAACCGCCCACCTTCCGTTCTGCCGAGAGGGGTTGGCCGTGTACGAGCCCCGTCCCGCCACCGAGGTCAGCATCGCGATCCGGCCGGCGCGGTCCTCGGCGTCATCGTGCACGACGACTTCGATTCGGCCCGACTCGGTGCTCACCCGGCGGCCGACTCGGCGCGGGACGGCGGCACCTGCGCGCAGCGCCCTTCCACTCATCGCCCTTCACGGGCTGGACTCCGAACTGGAGCGCACAGCATGGAAACCAGGAACGTGATCGTCCCCGTCCACGACGGCCCCATCGACTTGACCCGCCCGCACTTCGTGGGCGTCGGCGGCGCCGGCATGTCGGCCCTCGCCCGCCTCCTGCTGGAAAGCGGTAGCCGGGTGTCCGGCTCCGACACCGACGACACCACCGCCCTGCGCGAGCTGGAGGACGCCGGTGCCTCGGTCGCCATCGGCCACACCGCCGGCAACCTCCCCGCCGACGCCACCGTCCTCGTGTGGTCCAGCGCGGTGACCCCGGGCAACCCCGAGGTCGCCGCTGCCCGCCGCTCCGGCATCCCGGTGGTGCACCGCTCGGACGTGCTGGCCCGCGTGATCGCCGCCGCCGAGCAGTCCGTCGCCGTGGCAGGCACCCACGGCAAGACCATGACCACCGGCATCCTCAGCGCCGCCCTGGCCCACCTCGACCCCTCGTACGCCATCGGCGGCACCCCGGTCGACCACCCCAACGCCCACCAGGGCTTCGGCGGCCTCCTGGTCGCCGAGGCGGACGAGAGCGACCGCACCGCCGGCCGCTACCACCCGCAGGTCGCCGTCGTCCTGAACGTGGACGACGACCACCCCGAGCAGTACGTCGACCTGAACGACGTCCTGGACGTCTTCGAGCGACTGGCCCGCAACAGCTCCATCCTGGTCGTCTCCTCCGACGACCCGGGCGCCCGGCTGCTGATCGAGCGCCTGCAGGCGGCGCCCGGCCCGCGCGTGGTCACGGTCGGCGAGGCCAAGGACGCCGACGTGCGGGTGCTGCGCGTGCTGTGGGACGGGGCCGCCAGCCACGTCACCGTGCAGGACACGGACGGGTCGTGGCACGAGTTCACCGTGGCCGTCCCCGGGCGGCACAACGCGCTGAACGCCGCCGCCGCGTTCGCTACCGGCCGGGTGCTCGGCACCGAACCCGCCGACCTGGTGGCCGGCATCAACGCCTTCCAGGGCATCAAGCGCAGGCTCACCACCACCGGCACCCACGCCGGGGTGACGGTGCTGGACTCCTACGCCCACCACCCGAGTGAGATCACCGCCGACCTGGCCACCGCCCGGATGCTCACCGAGGGCCGGGTGATCGCGGTGTTCGAGCCCACCGGCTGGACCCGTACCGCCGCCCTCGGCGAGGAGATGGGGCGTCGGCTCGCGGCGGCCGACGAGGTCGTCCTCCTGGACGTGCACGCTTCGGTCGAGTCCCCGCTCACCGGGGTCAGCACCGCGCCGATGGCCGCGCAGGTCGTCGCCTGCGGCGGCCGGGCCCACACCGCGGGTGACGGGCGCGATGCGGCGGATGTGGTCGCCGAGCTGGCCGGGCCCGGCGACCTGGTGGTGACGATGGGCACCGGGACCGCCGGCCGCGTCGGCAGGGCGGTCCTGCTGCGGCTGGCCGAGGCCCCGGCGACGGTCCGGGCCGCGTAGTCAGCCGGTGAGTCCCATGGCGTCGGGTTTGGCGAGCCGCATCGCGGCGTCCTCAAGCCCGACGCTGTGGGAGCCCTTCACCAGCACCACGTCTCCGGGCTTGAGGTAGGTCAGCAGCAGGTCGAGGGCGGCGTCGCGGTCCGGGACCAGCGTCGCCGTCACTCCGCCGTCGACCGCGCTCGCGTGAACCAGGGCGGCCTCCGCGCCGCCGACCGCGATCAGGTCCGTGACACCGTTCCGGGCCACCATGCGGCCCAGCTCCGCGTGGTGGGCGTCGGACTCCTCGCCCAACTCCCGCATCTCGCCCAGCACCGCCACCGTCCTGCGTCCGCCGCCGGCCATGGCGGTGAGCGCGGACAAGGCCACGGCCATCGATTCGGGGTTCGCGTTGAACGCGTCGTTGATCACCGTCACGCCGTCCGGCCGCTCGGTGACGTCCATCCGGCCCGGCGTCAGCTGCCGGGCACCGGTCAGCGCCTCCGCCGCCTGCCGCACGCTCGCACCCAGCCCGATCGCCACCGCGGCGGCGGCCGTCGCGTTGGACACGTGGTGGGCGCCGTACAGCCCCAGCTTCACCGGGGCGCTCTCGCCCCTGTACGTGAGGGTGAACGAGGGCCGGCCCGCTCCGTCCAGCTCGATGTCGACGGCCCGCACGTCCCCGGCCCGCGCCCCGAACGTCAGGACCGGCGCGACCGTACGCGGCGCCATCGACATGACGTACGGGTCGTCGGCGTTCAGCACCGCCAAGCCGTCGACGGGCAAGGCCTCGACGAGTTCGCCCTTCGCGACGGCGATCGACTCCTTCCCGCCGCCGAACTCGCCCACGTGCGCGGTCCCGACGTTCAGCACCAGGCCGACCTTCGGCGGGACGATCCCCGTCAGGTACTTGATGTGCCCGGCGCCGCGCGAGCCCATCTCCAGCACCAGCAGGCGGGTGCTCTCGTCCGCCCGGAAGACGGTCAGCGGCAGGCCGATCTCGCCGTTGAACGACAGCGGCGTGGCCACGGTGGTGTCCATGGTCTCCAGCACCTGGGCCAGCAGGTCCTTGGTGCTGGTCTTCCCGGCCGAGCCGGTCAGCCCGATCACCGTCGGCGCCTTCAGCCGGTCCAGCACCGCGCGGGCCAGCGCGCCCATCGCGTCCTGGACGTCCGGCACCACGATCGCCGGCACCCCGACCGGCCGGGCCGCCAGCACCGCCGTCGCCCCGGCGCGGACGGCGGCCTCGGCGAACCGGTGCCCGTCCGTGTGCTCGCCCGGCAGCGCGATGAACAGCGCCCCCGGCTCCACCAGCCGCGAGTCGATCACCCCGGGCCGGTCCACCACGGCACCCGGATCGGGGGCGTCGTGCGGAGCGCCCCCGACAGCCTCGGCGATCTCTTGCAGGGTCATGGGGACCATGGTGGCTCCGATCCGTCGACGCACCCGCCCGCTCGTCCCGGGGCGGCCTGCCCTCGACGCTAGCGGCTCCCCGACGCCCCTCCCGTCATCCGGCGCATTCCGAACCAGACTGCGACAAAAGGAAGATGAGCATGTCTGCAGCTGAACGTCGTATCGCTCTCGTCACCGGCGGCCGCTCCGGCGAACGCGACCGCTCGCTGATCTCCGGCGAGGCCGTACGTGAGTCCCTGGCCCGCCAGGGCCTGCCGCACTTCGTCCTCGACCCCACCGACGAGGACTTCGCCGACCGCGTCCGCGAAGCCGACGTCGCGTTCCTCGCCCTCGCCGGCCAATGGGCCGAGGACGGCAAGCTCCAGGGCCTCCTGGACAGCCTCGGCGTCCCCTACACGGGCTCCGGGGTCCTGGCCAGCGCGATGGCGATGCACAAGCCCACCGCCAAGACCCTCGTCCTCGCCGGCGGCGTCACCGTGCTGCCGCACATCCCGTTCCGGGGCCACGACGACCCCGAGGAAACCGCCCGGGCGTGCGTGGAGGAGCTGGGCCTGCCGGTCATCCTCAAGCCCACCTCGGAGGGCGGATCGATCGGCATGCGCGTCTTCAGGGACCTCAACTCGCTCACCGCCACGCTCACCCACGACACCCGCGGCGGCGAGTGGTTCGTCGAACCGTTCAAGGAAGGCAGCGCCGTAACCTGCGGCGTCCTGGAGAAGGACGGCGCCCTGGTCGTGCTCCCGCCGCTGGAGACCGTCCCCACCACCGCCGAGTTCTACGACCACAAGGCCAAGCGCGACCCCGCCGGCCACCGCTACCGCTGCCCCGCCCAACTCCCGGACGCCGCCCTCGCCACCATCTCCCGCGCGGCCGTCCGCGCCCACCAGGTGCTGCACTGCTCGGGCCACTCGCGCTCGGACTTCCTCGTCACCCCCGACGGCGAGGTCCACTGGCTGGAGATCAACACGCTCCCCGGACTCTCCACCCACGGCAACCTCGCCACCATGGCCGCAGCCGCCGGGATCAGCTACGACACCCTGATCCAGACCATGCTCGCCGCTGCCCGGGCGAACGGGTACCGACCGTGAACACCGCCGACCTGCCGCTGTCGGCAGCCGACATCCACGCGGCCGCTTCGCCATGCCCGCACCCACACCGCCCACACCACACCGCCCCTGACTCCCGCACAGGAAGTCGACCTCACGACTCTGCTGGCGAAGTATTCGATCTAGGTCAGGCTCAGGCCGTTGTTGCGATGCCGTGTTGGGTGCAGAGTGTGTGGATGCGGGTGGGGCGGC
>NZ_JBHVEU010000264.1:0-12365 GCF_042802075.1 Kitasatospora sp. NPDC057518 | reverse complement strand
GGACGGGGCCGCGGGTGTGGAGAGCGTCGGGCTTCGGCTCGTCAGAGCGCGAAGACCTCCTCGACCAGCGCCTGCTGCTCGGCGGCGTGCCGCTTGGCCGAGCCGACCGCCGGGGACGAGGCGGCGGTGCGGGCGACGCGGCGCAGACGGGCGTCGCCGCCGGTGCGGCCGATGACGACCTGGAGGTGGTCGACCAGGTTCATCGCGATGAACGGCCAGGCACCCTGGTTGGCCGGCTCCTCCTGCGCCCAGACGAACTGGACGTTGTCGCCGTAGCGGGCCAGCTCCTCCTGGAGCTCGGCCACCGGCAGCGGGTAGAGCCGCTCGACCCGGACGATCGCGGTGTCGGTGACGCCGCGCTCGGCGCGGGCCGCCGCCAGGTCGTAGTAGAACTTGCCGGCGGTGATGACCACCTTGCGGACCTGCGCCGGGTCGACGGTGGAGTCGCCGATGACCGGGCGGAACGAGCCGGACAGGAACTCCTCCGCCGCACTCGCCGCGGCCTTCAGACGCAGCATCGACTTCGGGGTGAAGACGACCAGCGGCTTGTGGTGCGGGTTGTGCGCCTGCCAGCGCAGCAGGTGGAAGTAGTTCGACGGCAGGGTCGGCATCGCGACCGTCATGTTGTCCTGCGCGCACATCTGCAGGAAACGCTCCGGACGGGCGGACGAGTGGTCCGGTCCCTGGCCCTCGTAGCCGTGCGGCAGCAGCAGGGTGACGCCGGAGTGCTGGCCCCACTTCTGCTCGGCGGAGGCGATGTACTCGTCCACCATGGTCTGCGCGCCGTTGACGAAGTCGCCGAACTGCGCCTCCCACATGACCAGCGCGTTCGGGCGGGTCAGCGAGTAGCCGTACTCGAAGCCCATGGCCGCGTACTCCGACAGCAGGCTGTCGTAGACGGTGTAGCGGGCCTGGTCCTCGGTGAGGTACTGCAGCGGGGTGTAGTCCTCGCCGGTCTTGCGGTCGATCAGGACGGCGTGCCGCTGGCCGAAGGTGCCGCGGCGGCTGTCCTGGCCGGCCAGGCGGACCGGGTGGCCCTCCATCAGCAGCGAGCCGATGGCGAGGGTCTCGCCCATCGCCCAGTCGATGGTGTTGTCCTCGACCGAGGCGGCGCGGCGCTGCAGCTGCGGCAGCAGGCGCGGGTGGACGGTCAGCCAGTCCGGGTGGTTGACCTGCGAGGCGGCGATCCGCTTGACCATCTCCTGGGAGATGCCGGTCTGGATGCTGACCGGGAAGTCGGCCTGCGGCTTGCCGGCGGTGGCGTCGGCCGGCGCCTGGGCCGCGTCGCGGACCTCGGCGAAGACCTTCTCCAGCTGGCCCTGGAAGTCCTGGAGCGCCTGCTCCGCCTCTTCCATGGTGATGTCGCCGCGACCGATCAGGCCCTCGGTGTACAGCTTGCGCACCGAGCGCTTCTTGTCGATCAGGTCGTACATCAGCGGCTGGGTGAACGACGGGTTGTCGGCCTCGTTGTGACCGCGGCGGCGGTAGCAGATGAGGTCGATCACCACGTCCTTGTGGAACGCCTGGCGGAACTCGAAGGCGAGCCGCGCGACGCGGACCACGGCCTCCGGGTCGTCGCCGTTCACGTGGAAGATCGGGGCCTCGATCATGCGGGCCACGTCGGTGCAGTACATCGAGGAGCGCGAGGACGCCGGGGCGGCGGTGAAGCCGACCTGATTGTTCACCACGACGTGCACGGTGCCGCCGGTGCGGTAGCCGCGCAGCTGCGACATGTTCAGGGTCTCCGCGACGACGCCCTGGCCGGCGAAGGCCGCGTCGCCGTGGACCTGGATCGGCAGCACCGGGAAGGTGGTGCCGCCCTGGTCCAGGATGTCCTGCTTGGCGCGGGCGATGCCCTCGACGACCGGGTCGACCGTCTCCAGGTGGGAGGGGTTCGCGGCGAGCGAGACCTTGATGGTCTCGCCGTCCAGGCCGGTGAAGGTGCCCTCGGAGCCCAGGTGGTACTTGACGTCGCCGGAGCCGTGCATCGACTTCGGGTCGAGGTTGCCCTCGAACTCGCCGAAGATCTTGCCGTACGGCTTGCCGACGATGTTGGCCAGCACGTTCAGGCGGCCGCGGTGGGCCATGCCGATGACGGCCTCGTCGAGGCGGTGCTCGGCGGCGGAGTCGATGGTCGCGTCCAGCAGCGCGATCAGCGACTCACCGCCCTCCAGCGAGAAGCGCTTCTGGCCGACGTACTTGGTCTGCAGGAAGGTCTCGAAGGCCTCGGCCGAGTTCAGGCGGCGGAGGATCCGCAGCTGCTCCTCGCGCTCGGGCTTCGCGTACGGCTTCTCCAGGCGCTCCTGCAGCCACTTGCGCTGCTTCGGGTCCTGGATGTGCATGTACTCGATGCCGACGGTGCGGCAGTACGTGTTGCGCAGCAGGCCGAGGATGTCGCGGAGCTTCATCATCTTCTGGCCGCCGAAGCCGCCGACCGCGAACTCGCGCTCCAGGTCCCACAGGGTGAGGCCGTGGGTGGTGACGTCCAGGTCGGGGTGCTTGCGCTGCTTGTACTCCAGCGGGTCGGTGTCGGCCATGAGGTGGCCGCGGACCCGGTAGGAGTGGATCAGCTCCATGACGCGCGCGGTCTTGTTGACCTCGTCGTCGTGGGTGGTGGCGACGTCGGTGGCCCAGCGGACCGGCTCGTACGGGATCCGCAGCGACTCGAAGATCTCGTCGTAGAAGCCCTTTTCGCCGAGCAGCAGGCGGTGGATCTCGCGCAGGAACTCGCCGGACGCCGCGCCCTGGATGACGCGGTGGTCGTAGGTCGAGGTCAGCGTCATGATCTTGGAGACGCCCAGCCGGGACAGGGTCTCCGGGGCGGAGCCCTGGAACTCGGCCGGGTACTCCATGGCGCCGACGCCGACGATGGTGCCCTGGTTCTGCATCAGGCGCGGCACGGAGTGCACGGTGCCGATGCCGCCGGGGTTGGTCAGCGAGACCGTGACGCCGGTGAAGTCGTCCATGGTCAGCTTGTTGGCGCGGGCCCGGCGGACGATGTCCTCGTAGGCCTGCCAGAAGCCGAAGAAGTCGAGCGTCTCGGCCTTCTTGATGGCCGCGACGACCAGCTGGCGGTCGCCGTTCGGCTTGACCAGGTCGATGGCCAGGCCGAGGTTGACGTGCTCCGGCTTGACCAGGAAGGCCTTGCCGTTCTCCACCTTGTAGCTGTAGTTCATGCCCGGGGCGGCCTTGATGGCCTGGACCAGGGCGTAGCCGATCAGGTGGGTGAAGGAGACCTTGCCGCCGCGGGCGCGCTGCAGGTGGTTGTTGATGACGATGCGGTTGTCGATCAACAGCTTCGCCGGCACGGCGCGGACCGAGGTCGCGGTCGGCACCTCCAGCGAGGCGTCCATGTTGGTGGCGACGGCCTTGGCCGGGCCGCGGAGCTGGATCAGCTCGGGGCCGGCGGCGGCAGCGGGCTCGGCCGGCGCCGGGGCGGCGGCCTTGGGGGCCGGGGGCGCGGCGGGCGCGGCGGCGAGCGGAGCCGGGGCGGCGGCCGGAGCCGGAGCCGGGGCGGCCGGCGCCGGAGCGGCCGGAGCCGGAGCGGCGGCGGGCGCGGCCGGAGCAGCGGCTGCGACGGCGGGCGCGGGGGCAGCGGCAGGGGTCGGCGCGGGGCCGGCCTGGGTCGCGGCCTGGGTCACTGGGGTCACCTCGGTACCGGGCTTGTAGTCGGCGAAAAAGTCCCACCAGGCTCGGTCGACCGAGTTCGGGTCCTGGAGGTACTGCTGGTAGATCTCGTCGACGAGCCACTCATTGGGGCCGAAGCCAGTGGAGCTTGCCGAGCTGTTGGGGGTTTCAGGGGACTGTGGCGACACGGCGGCAACCGCCCTCTTCCGCTTCCTTTTGGGATGTTTGGACAGCGGGGATTAAGGCTACGCCCCTGACCAGTGATCGCGCAGTCCCCGGGGCCCAGGCGTCGCCCAGATCACAGTGCTGACCTGCACTTTGGCTGAAAAAGTGCGTTAGAAAGCCGTATCTGAGGGGAACCGATCAGCGCCGAACAGGGGGCATACCGGGGCCAAAGCGGACAAAAACCCGGCCAAATCCTCTAACGATCTTCGTAGACCGCTGTGTCGGATCTGTGACAAATGTCCCGACCGTCGCTCTGACGCCGTGCGGGCAGCCGGACCTCGATCCGGCAGCCGCGCGGGGACTCGGCCACCGCGATCCGTCCGCCGTGCAGGTCCACCGCCCAGCGGGCGATGGCCAGGCCCAGTCCGGTGCCGCCGTCCGAGCCCGGTCCGGCGGCGGTCGCGGTGCCGCTGCGGCTGAACCGCTCGAAGACCCGGGAGCGGTCGGCCGGCGGGATGCCGGGGCCCTCGTCCTCGACCTCCAGCAGCAGGCCGCCCTCCTCGCCCTCCGGCCTCGCCCGCACCGTCACGGTGCCGCCGGGCGGGGAGTGCTTGCAGGCGTTGTCGACCAGGTTGGCGACCACCTGGTGGAGCCGTTCCGGGTCCGCCACGCCGGTCAGGCCGGTCGGGCTGACCTCCAGGGCCAGCCGGACGTCCCCGCGCCGGGAGAAGGCGCCGCCGGCCGTCGCGCCGTCCACGGTGACCCCGCGCAGCACGCCGTCCAGGAACTCGCGCACCTCGAAGGGGCGGGCGTCCAGGGCGACCACGCCGTCGTCGATCTTGGAGAGGTCGAGCAGGTGGGTGACCAGGCGGCCGAGCCGCTCGGTCTGCTCCAGGGCCGCCCCCAGGGTGGCCGGATTGGGCTGGACGACGCCGTCCACCACGTTCTCCAGGACGGCGCGCAGCGCGGCGATCGGCGTCCGCAGTTCGTGCGAGACGTTGGCGACCAGCTCGCGGCGGTGCCGGTCGGCGGCCTGGAGGTCGGCGGCCATGGCGTTGAAGGCGGCCGCCAGCTCGCCGATCTCGTCGCGCGAGTTCACCTCGACCCGGCGGCTGTAGTCGCCGGAGGCCATCGCGCGGGCGGCGGCCGTCATCTCGCGCAGGGGGGCGGTCAGCCCGTGCGCGAGGAACTGCATGAAGAGCAGTGAGGCGATCATGGAGAAGACCATGATGATCCGGATCTGCGTCTCGGACCGGATCGCCACGACCACCATCCCGGTGGCCAGGCACACGGAGACGATCACGAGCAGGGTGAGCTTGCCCTTGATCGAGCGGACCGGGTCGAGCGGCCGGATGTCGGCCCAGACCCGGCGGGCGGCACGGGCGGCCAGGTTCTGCGGCCGCGTGTCGGCGGATTCCCCGTTGCGTTGCTGTGGAAAGGTCATCGGTTCCTTGTGGTCCCCGCGGTGTCGGCCCGCGTGGTGGCACGGCGTCGTCCGGGCTGCGGGCCCCCCGGTGGCCCGTCGCCCTGGGAGGCCCTAGGAGAGCGGGGCCTCCAGCGCGTATCCGACACCGTGGACGGTGCGGATCCAGCTGGCGCCGATCTTCCGGCGCAGCGCCTTGACGTGGCTGTCCACCGTGCGGGTGCCGGAGGCGTCGGTCCAGTCCCAGACCTCGGCCAGCAGCTGCTCGCGGGTGAGCACGGCGCGCGGCTGGGCGGCCAGGCAGGCGAGCAGGTCGAACTCGGTCGGCGTCAGGTGGACGTCGCCCGAGGCCAGCCGGACCCGGCGCTGCACGTGGTCGATCTCCAGCTCGCCGAACCGCAGGCTGCCCAGCGCGGGCGTGCGGGCGGCCTGCTGGGCGCGCTCGACGCGGCGCAGCAGGACGTTGACGCGGGCGGCCAGTTCGCGCATCGAGAACGGCTTGGTCATGTAGTCGTCCGCGCCGACGCCGAGGCCGACCAGCAGGTCCGTCTCGTCGTCGCGGGCGGTCAGCATCAGCACCGGCACCGGGCGCTGGGCCTGGATCCGGCGGCACACCTCCAGGCCGTCGAAGCCGGGCAGCATGATGTCGAGGACCACCAGGTCCGGCTGCCAGGTGTGGAAGCCGTCGACCGCGCCGGGGCCGTCGTGGGCCACGGCGACCTTGAAGCCCTCGGCGCCCAGCCGGGCGGCGATCGACTCGGCGATCGTGGGCTCGTCCTCCACCACCAGGACTCTGCGCTGGCTGCTCACAGTGCCGCCGGCGTTGTGGTTGTCCTGCTGAATCTCTGTCACGGTCACGCCACCGCCCCCAGGGCTGCGGGCCGGCCACCTGTGGGGATGGCGGGGCTCCGCTCGTAGTCTTGTTCCGTCGTGGACTGTGCCGGGTCCGCCGTCCCGTCGCGCGATCGGGAGCCGAGGACGGATGGTCGGCCGCCCACTTCTCCCGCGCACTTCGCAGCGTACGGACAGCGGATGCTTCCCGGCAGGTGGACCGGACGTTTCCGGCCCGTGGGCCGGCTGTCGGGCCGCCCTCGGACCCACTGCACGAGTGGGCACGGGCCGATACCTTACCCGTCGAATTTTCTCTGCGTAACGGTACGTATGCAGTGCAGTTGACGCCAAGTCGCCGGTCAGAGGCCCTGGTGCCCCGTTTATGGAGAGAAGGTCTGGACCAATGTCGGGAATCCGGCGGTCCGCTACGGCGACGGTCTTCACGGGCTTCTTTCAGGTGCCTCTCAGAACCTCGACGTACCGTGGCCAGGTGAGCGCCCGGCCGGGCGGAATCCGCGGCGCGCGCCGGTACGTTGGGCATCCGGCGGGGAGCCGGTGGCTGCGGCGTGGAGCGGAGGCGGCATGGCGGGACTCGGGCGGGGTGCCGACGGGTACGGGAGTGCGGGGGCGCCGTACGGAATGCTCCGCCTCGGGCTGCGCACCGGCGTCCTGGAATGGCTGCTGGAACGGGTGCCGACGCCCCGGAGAACGCCCTTCACGCTCGGGTACCTCGCCGTCGTGGGAGCCACCACGACCTTCGCCCGGCTCGCCGATCCGGAACTCGTCCAGCGTCTGCAGGAGGCCTCCAGTTCGGACGGCCACAACCTGCTCCAGCATCCTTTGCGCGCCCTTGTGCTGAGCGGGTTCTGGGTGGCCGGCGAGGTGTGGATGCCGTACCTGTGGGGATTCGCCCTCACCCTCGCCCCGCTGGAGCGCAGGGTCGGCCCGGCCCGGGCCGCGGCGGTGTTCGCGGCCGGGCATGTCGCGGCGACGCTGCTCTCCCAGGGGGTGGTGATCACCGCGGTGGAGACCGGGCGGATGGCGCCCGAGGCGATGGACTACCTGGACATCGGGGTCAGCTACGGCGTGCTCGCCTGCCTGGGCGCGGTGGCCGGGCTGCTCTCCTGGCGCGGGCGGCTGCTCGCGCTGGGCGGCGCCGGGCTGATGATCGCCGAGCAGATCGCCACCGACAAGGACGTGATCACCGGGGTGGGGCACCCGGCCGCGGTGCTGACCGGGGTCGCGCTGTGGCGCTGGCTGCGCCGGGTCGAGCGGCGCCCGCCCCGGCCGCGCCCGGCCGCCGCGGCGGCCGCGTGCGGCGCGCCCGCGCGGGTGCGTGCGGCGCGCTGACGCCGTCGCCCGGTCGGACCTCCCCGGACTCGCGGGGCTCCCCGTCGGGACTTTTCGAGGCGTGTCCGGTGCTCTTTTGACGAAGTCGGGTGCCGCGCTTTCCCTGCCGATTCCTGTTCGCTCACGGCGAACAGGGGGCCGGGAACATCCGACGCCCGTGAAGCCTTAGTCAGGTCGACTCAAGTTCACTGACTGGGGAGAGATCATGGCATCGACGTCCACACCGCTCACCCTGCCCGTGCTGCCGCTCGACGACGAGGTCGTCCTGCCGGGCATGGTCGTCCCGCTGGACCTGAAGGACACCGAGGTGCGCGCCGCCGTCGAGGCCGCCCGGGCCGCCGCCACCGGCGCCGGCAAGCCGCAGGTCCTGCTGGTCCCGCGGGTGGACGGCTCGTACGCGGCGGCCGGCACGCTGGCCACCGTGGAGCAGGTCGGCCGGCTGGCCGACGGGGAGCCGGCCGCGCTGGTGCGCGCCGTGCGCCGGGTCCGGATCGGGGTCGGCACCACCGGCCCCGGCGCCGCCCTCTGGGTGGAGACCACGCCGTTCACGGAGTCCTCGGTGGGCACCCCGGTGGCCGGCCGGGCCGCCGAGCTGGTCAAGGAGTACAAGGCGCTGTCCACCCAGTGGCTGCGCAGGCGCGGCGCCTGGCAGATCGTCGACCGGGTGGCGCAGATCGAGGGCGTCGGCGAGCTCGCCGACAACATCGGCTACGCGCCCTTCGCCACCGCCGAGCAGAAGCTCAAGGTGCTGCTGGAGGCCGACCAGGTCGCCCGCCTGGAGTACGCGCTCGCCCTGCTGCGCGACCACCTCGCCGAGGAGGAGGTCAACGACACCATCCGCAAGGACGTCGAGGAGGGCGTGGCCAAGCAGCAGAAGGAGTTCCTGCTCCGCCGCCAGCTGGAGGCCGTCCGCAAGGAGCTGGCCGAGCTGAACGGCGACCCGGCCGACGAGGAGGGCGACTACCGCGCCCGGGTCGAGGCCGCCGACCTGCCGGAGAAGGTCCGCGAGGCCGCGCTCAAGGAGGTCGACAAGCTGGAGCGCTCCTCCGACCAGTCGCCCGAGGGCTCCTGGATCCGCACCTGGCTGGAC
Organism: Kitasatospora sp. NPDC057518; assembly: GCF_042802075.1. Taxonomy (NCBI): domain Bacteria; kingdom Bacillati; phylum Actinomycetota; class Actinomycetes; order Kitasatosporales; family Streptomycetaceae; genus Kitasatospora; species Kitasatospora sp. NPDC057518. The sequence continues at coordinate 3,879 of NZ_JBHVEU010000264.1, read as the reverse complement.
ACCGTCCTGGAGCTGCCCTGGAACGAGCGCACCGAGGACGCGTACGACATCGCCGGCGCCCGCGCGGTGCTGGACGCCGACCACGCCGGCCTGGCCGACGTGAAGGAGCGGATCGTCGAGTACCTGGCCGTCCGCAAGCGCCGGGCCGACCAGGGCCTCGGGCTGATCGGCGGCCGCCGCGGGGGAGCGGTGCTGGCCCTGGTCGGGCCGCCCGGAACGGGAAAGACCTCGCTCGGAGAATCGGTGGCCCGCGCCATGGGCCGGAAGTTCGTCCGGGTCGCGCTCGGCGGCGTCCGGGACGAGGCGGAGATCCGCGGCCACCGGCGCACCTACGTCGGCGCGCTGCCCGGCCGGCTGGTGCGGGCGATCAAGGAGGCCGGCTCGATGAACCCGGTCGTCCTGCTCGACGAGATCGACAAGGTCGGCTCCGACTACCGGGGCGACCCGGCCGCCGCCCTGCTGGAGGTGCTGGACCCGGCGCAGAACCACACCTTCCGGGACCACTACCTGGAGGTCGAGCTCGACCTCTCCGACGTCGTCTTCCTCGCCACCGCCAACGTGCTGGAGTCCATCCCCGGGCCGCTGCTCGACCGGATGGAGCTGGTCCGGCTGGACGGCTACACCGAGGACGAGAAGGTCGTCATCGCCCGCGACCACCTGCTCCCGCGCCAGCTGGAGAAGGCCGGTCTGGGCGGCGGGCAGGTCACCGTGGACGAGCCGGCGCTGCGCAGGCTCGCCGGGGAGTACACCCGGGAGGCGGGCGTCCGCACCCTGGAGCGCTCGATCGCCCGGGTGCTGCGCAAGATCGCCGCGCAGGCCGAGCTGGGCGAGCGCGAGCTGCCCGCCGCGGTCGGCGCCGAGGACCTGCGGGCCCTGATCGGCCGGCCGCACCACGTGCCGGAGTCCGCCCAGGAGCCGGCCGAGCGCCGTACCGCCGTCCCCGGCGTGGCCACCGGCCTCGCGGTGACCGGCGCCGGCGGCGACGTCCTCTACATCGAGGCCTCGCTGGCCGACGCCGAGACCGGCGGCACCGGGCTGACCCTCACCGGGCAGCTGGGCGACGTGATGAAGGAGTCCGCGCACATCGCGCTCTCCTACCTGCGCTCGCGCGGCGCCGAGCTGGAGCTGCCGGTCACCTCGCTGCGCGACCGCGGCGTGCACCTGCACATCCCGGCCGGGGCCATCCCCAAGGACGGGCCGAGCGCCGGCATCACCATGACCACGGCGCTGGCCTCGCTGCTCTCCGGGCGCAAGGTGCGCACCGACGTGGCGATGACCGGCGAGGTGTCGCTGACCGGGCGGGTGCTGCCGATCGGCGGGGTGAAGCAGAAGCTGCTCGCCGCCGACCGGGCCGGGGTCACCACGGTGATCATCCCCAGGCGCAACGAGGCCGACCTGGACGACGTCCCGGCCGAGGTGCTGGAGCGGCTCACCGTCCACCCGGTGGCGGACGTCCGGGAGGTGCTGGAGCTGGCGCTGGAGCCGGCCGGGGCCGCGGTGCTGGTCGCCGCCTGACCGGCTCGCCCCGGCCGCCGCCCGGGCCGCCCGAGCGGCGGTCCGGGCGGCCCGTCGGCACTCCGCGGGGCCGCGGCGGTCTGCGGGGCCGACGGCACCCCCGCGTGCGAGACTGCGGAGATGCCGTCCCCCACGCAGCGGGCCCTGGCCCGGGTGCCCGAGCGGCTGCGCCCCTTCCTGGTGCGGCACCGCCGGCTGGTGAAGTTCCTGCTGGTCGGGAGCGGCTGCTTCGCGCTCACCACGGTGATCGACTTCGAGCTCAAGTTCACCGTGCTGGAGCACAAGCCGGTGGTCGCGCTGACCGTCGCGACGGTGATCGGCACCGTCGTCTCGTACGTGCTGAACCGCCGCTGGGCCTTCCGGGCCCTGCGGGCCGACGGCCGGCGGCGCGAGGTGCTGGTGTTCATCCTGGTCAGCGCGGTGGCGATCGCCGTCAACGACGTCCCGCTGGCGGTCTCCCGGTACCTCCTGGACCTGCGCGAGCCGTACGTCGATCCGCTCCGCCAGGAGGTCGCGGACTTCCTCAGCGGGATGGTCGTCGGCACCTTCGTGGCGATGCTGTTCCGCTACTGGGCGATCCGGCGGTGGGTCTTCCCGCCCGCCGGGACGGCCCCGGCCGAGCCCGTCCCGGTGCCGACGACGGTGCCCCCGGAACCCGGCTACGCTGCACCCGAGATGCCACGGGATGTGCCGTAAGGACGTAAAAGGGGCGAGGTGAGCCTTGTGCACGAGTCCGACCCCGCCCGGACCGGGCCCGCCAGCCAGCAGGGGATGCGCCGGGCCAACCTGGCCCTGGTGCTCGGGACGATCGCGAGCGGGCCGCGCTCGCGCGCCGAGGTGGCCGCCGGGACGGGGCTGACCAGGGCCGCCGTCTCCTCGCTGGCCGAACAGCTGATCGCCGCCGGCCTGGTGGTCGAGGAGGGCCCCGCCGCGCCCAGCGGCAAGGTCGGCCGCCCCGGCACCGCCCTCGGCCTCAACCCGGCCGGGCCCGGCGGCCTCGGCGCCGAGATCGGCGTGCGGCACCTGGGCGCCTGCGTGGTCGACCTGCGCGGGGAGGTCCGCGGCTGGCGGCGCCGGGAGGTCTCCAACCACGGCCGCGAGCCCGCCGCCGTGATGGCCGACCTCGCCCACCTGCTGCACGAGGCCGTCGCCGAGTCGGGGCTGCGCCCGGCCGCCCTCACCCTGGCCGTGCCCGGGCTGGTCGGCGGCTCCGGCGGGATGCTCCAGCGGGCCGCCAACCTGGGCTGGCAGGACGTCCCGCTGGCCGCCGCCCTGCGCCCCGCGCTGCGGACGGCCGGGGGCGGACTGGCCGACCTGCCGATCGAGGCGGACAACGAGGCCAACCTCGGCGGACTGGCCGAGCGCTGGCTGGGGGAGGGCCCGGAGGACTTCCTGTACGTCTCCGCCGAGGCCGGGGTCGGCGCGGCGATCGTGGTCGGCGGCCGGCTGCTGCGCGGGGCGGGCGGCTTCGCCGGGGAGTTCGGCCACGTGCCGGTCCACCCCGACGGGCCCCGCTGCGCCTGCGGGGCGCACGGCTGCCTGGAGCAGTACGCGGGCGAGGCGGCGGTGCTGCGGGCGGCCGGCCTGACCGGGGCCCGCGGCGACTGGGTGGCCCTGCTCGCCGACCGCGCCGGGGTCGGGGACCCGGCCGCCCGCGCGGCGCTGGCCGGGGCCGGTACGGCGCTCGGCACCGCGGCCGCCGGCGCGGTCAACCTGCTGGACCCGGCCGAGGTGGTGCTGGGCGGCGGCTACGCCCGGCTGGCGCCCTGGCTGCTGCCCGCGATGCGGGCCGAGCTGGCCGCCCGGGTGACGGTGCGGCCCTGGTCGGAGGAGCGGCTGACGGTCTCCCGGCTGGGCCGCCGGGGCCCGCTGCTGGGCGCGGCGGTGCGGGTCGTCCGGGCCGTCGTGGCCGACCCGGGCCCGGTCGGGTAGCGGCGGGGCCCGGCGGCAACGCGGCCGAGCCCCCGGCCGTGGCGGATCGTGATCGGCGGCGGTCTGCGGATGTACCGCACCGCGTGGGCCACGGCGGGGGCGGGCATCGCGCTGCTGGCGGCGGCGTTCGCCCTGTGGTGAACGGGGCGGGTCAGCCGGCGTGTTCGCGCACCACGGCCGGCTCCGGTACGGCCGGACCGGTACGCGCCCGGGGCCGGTACCGGGAGACGGCTACCCCGGCCAGGCACAGCGCGCCGCCCGCGAGGCCGACCACGCCGGGCACCTCACCCAGCAGCGCCCAGGACATCAGCAGCACCAGGGCGGGCACCACGTAGGTGGTGGCGCTCATCCGCCCGGCGGTGGTGCGGGCCAGCGCGTACGCCCAGGTGGTGAAGGCCAGGGCGGTGGGGAACAGGCCAAGGTAGACCATGT
>NZ_JBHVEU010000263.1:0-12385 GCF_042802075.1 Kitasatospora sp. NPDC057518 | reverse complement strand
GCGGTCCTCCTCGGAGGGCCGCACCGCCGTTTCCGTCGCGCCCGCCGCGCCCGCCCGCGGCGAAGAGGTACAGACCGTTGCGGGGTCCTCCTCGTCCCGGCGGGACGGGTGCGGCAGGATGTCCGGCATGACGTCGAGCGATCGTGACGAAACCGCCGGGCCGGACGGGTCCGGCGCCGCCGCAGGGCCCCTCCCGGCAGCCGTCGCCACGGCCGCGCCGCCGGCCAACACCGTGGTCGTGCCGGCCGACGAGGACCCGGTGGCGGCGGCCGGCAGCGAGGTGTTCGGCGGGCCCCCGGGCCGCCGGGCGCTGCTCGGCGTCTCCTGGTGGGTCCCGGCGCGCTTCCTGGCGCTCGCGGTGATCGTGGTGTCGGTGCTCGGGATGGTGCAGAAGCTGCCCTGCTACGAGCAGGCCTGGTTCCAGCCGGGCTCGCCGCAGTACATCCACGCCTGCTACAGCGACATCCCGCACCTGTTCTCCGGACGCGGCTTCGCGGCCGGGCTGCACCCGTACGTGGACCGCATCCCGGGCTCCTCGGGGGACCTCCAGTACCTGGAGTACCCGGTGCTGACCGGCCTGTTCATGCAGGTCGCGGCCTGGCTGACGCCGGGCGGCGGGGACCAGCAGAGCCAGGAGCAGTGGTTCTGGGCGATCAACGCCGGGATGCTGATGGCCTGCGCGGTGGTCGCCGCGGTGGCGCTCTCCCGCACCCACCGGCGCCGTCCATGGGACGCGCTGCTGTTCGCGCTCGCCCCCGTCCTGCTGCTCAACGGCACCGTCAACTGGGACCTGCTCGCGGTCGCCCTGGCCGCCGTGGCGATGGCCTGGTGGAGCGGTGCCCGCCCGGGCTGGGCCGGTGTCTTCATCGGCCTGGCCACCGCGGCCAAGCTCTACCCGCTGCTGCTGATCGGCCCGCTGCTGGTGCTCTGCTGGCGGGCCGGCCGGTGGCGCGAGTTCCGGGTGATGCTGGGCGGCGCGGTCGGCTCCTGGCTGGTGGTCAACCTGCCGATCATGCTGGCCAACTGGCGGGGCTGGTCGACCTTCTACGTGTTCAGCAAGCACCGCGGCGAGGACTACGGCTCGTTCTGGCTGATCCTGATGCAGCGCCGGGGCGCCGGGCTGGCCGACCTCGACGTCTACATCGGCGTGCTGATGGTGCTGGGCTGCCTGGCCATAGCGTGGCTCGGCTTCTCGGCCCCGCGCCGGCCGCGCTTCGCCCAGCTGGCCTTCCTGGTGGTCGCGCTGTTCGTGCTGGTCAACAAGGTGTACTCGCCGCAGTACGCGCTCTGGCTGCTGCCGCTCGCGGTGCTGGCCCGGCCGCGCTGGCGGGACTTCCTGGTCTGGCAGGCCTGCGAGGTGCTCTACACCCTGGGCATCTGGTCCCACCTGGGCCTGGTCACCGGCTCCAAGCAGCACGGGATCGGCGAGGGCTGGTACCACTTCGCGATCGGGCTGCACCTGCTGGGCACGCTGTACCTGGTCGCCCTGGTGGTCCGCGACGTCCTCCACCCGGACCGCGACCCGGTGCGCTGGGACGGCAGCGACGACCCCTCCGGCGGGGTGCTGGACCACGCCCCGGACGTGTCCGTGCTGGGCACCGCCCGCCGGCTGCGCGAGGAGGAGAGCTACGCCGGGTACGCGCCGGCCGGCCCCGAGCAGTGGCTCAACGAGCCCGAGCTGCCGGAGCCGGCCGAAAAGGCCTAGCCGGTCGGAAAGGCCTGGCGGGTCGGAAAGGCCTGGCGGGTCAGCGGTCCACCACGCGGTCGAAGTGCGTGGTGGTGTGCCGGACCTGGAGACCGAGCTCCTCGCCGATCGCCGGGGGCTTGGTCTCCCCGTCCAGGAAGAGCAGCGAGACCTGCATGTGCGGCGGCTCGGCGAACCACAGCTGCTTGCCGGCCCAGTGGAACGGCGACTTGGTCTTGTTGACGGTCGCCAGGCCGGCCCGGGCGATGCCCTTGGCCCGCGCCCCCATGCTCTGGAGGTACTTGGGCGCCTCCAGGCCGATGCCGTGCGCGGTGCCGCCGGCGACCACCAGGATGTGGCCGTCGGAGGGCGCCGGGTGCTGGCGGTAGCCGTAGCGGTCGCCCTTCTGCAGCGGGGTGACGTCCAGGACGGTGGCCCGGACCTCCAGCGCGGCGTGGTCGCCGAGCCAGAGCCGGGTGCCGATCCGGGCCCGGAAGACCGTCTCCGGGTAGCGCTGGGCCAGCTGGTCCATGCCGGCCGCGCCGAGGTGGCTGACGAACACGGTGTGCACCGGGATGCCGGCCGCCCGGGCGGTGTCCACCCAGTACGCGACCTCCTCGATCGGGCTGGAGCCGTCCGGCCGGTCCATCGGCAGGTGCAGCGCCAGGCCCTCGAAGGCGACGCCCTCCAGCTCGTTGGCGACGGTGCGCAGGTCGGCCGCGCTCACGCCGTGCCGGCGCATGGTGGTCATGCACTCCAGCACCACCCGGGCACCGTGCAGCGAGCGCAGCGCCTCCACGCTGGCCACCGTCCGGATCACCCGGGCGTGCGGCAGCGGGAGCACCTCCTCGCCGACCCGGTACGGGGTGAGCACCAGCAGCTCGCCGCCGTACCACTCGGCGGCGTCGGCCGCCTCGTACGCGGTACCGACGGCGAGCACCCCGGTACCCAGCAGCGTCGCCTCCTCGGCCAGCCGGTGGTTGCCCAGGCCGTAGCCGTTCCCCTTGGCGACGGGCACCAGGCCGGGGAACTCGGCGAGGACGGAGCGCTGGTGGGTGCGCCAGCGTTCGGTCTCGAGGTAGAGCGACAGCGTCATCGGGTCAGCCTCCTCAGCGGCGGGACATGTAGAGGTCGAGGGCCTTGTGCAGCAGCTTGTTGAGCGGGAAGTCCCACTCGCCGAGGTACTCGGCCGCCTGGCCGCCGGTGCCGACCTTGAACTGGATCAGGCCGAACAGGTGGTCGTTCTCGTCCAGGGTGTCACTGATGCCGCGCAGGTCGTACACCCCGCCGCCGAGGGCGTAGGAGTCGCGCATCATCCGCCACTGGATGGCGTTGGACGGCTTGACCTCGCGCTTGTGGTTGGCCGAGGCGCCGTAGGAGTACCAGACGTGCTCGCCGACCACCAGCATCGTGGTGGCGGCCAGCGGCTCGCCCTCGTGGTAGGCGATGTAGAGCCGCATGCGGTTCGGGTCCTCGGCCACCAGGGCCTTCCACATCCGCTGGAAGTAGGCCAGCGGGCGCGGGGTGAACTTGTCGCGCTCGGCGGTGACCAGGTAGAGCTGGTGGAAGATCGGCAGGTCGTCGTAGCCGCCCTGGTAGACCTCGACGCCGCTCTTCTCGGCCTTCTTGATGTTGCGGCGCCAGAGCTGGTTGAAGTTCTTGTGGATGTCGTCCAGCGAGCGGTTGGCCAGCGGCACCTGGAAGACGTAGCGGGGCTGGACGTCGCCGAAGCCGGCGCCGCCGTCCTCGCCCTGCAGCCAGCCGGCCTTGCGCAGCCGGTCGGCCACCTCGAAGGCGCGGGCCTCGTACCAGTCGGCCTCGACGTCGCGCAGGCGCTTGGCCTGCTTGCCGGCGATGGCCTCCTTGATGGTGGGGGCGTTCCAGCGGCGGATGACGATCGGCGGGCCCATCTTCACCGAGAACGCGCCCTGCGACTTGAGGTGCGCCAGCATCGGGGAGAGCCAGCGGTCGAGGTCGCGGTCGAACCAGTCGATGACCGGTCCCTCGGGCAGGTAGGCGAGGTAGCGCTTGAGCTTGGGCAGCTGGCGGTAGAGGACCAGGCCGGCGCCGACGAGCTGGTCGGTCTCGTCGAACCAGCCGATCGACTCGGAGCGCCACTCGGCCTTCACGTCGCCCCACGACGGCACCTGCATGTGGCTGGCCGAGGCGCGGCTCCTGATGAAGGCGAGGTGCTCCTCGCGGGTGATCGTCCTCAGGCGCAGGCTCATGTGCTCGGTGCTCCTCGTCGTCGGGCTGCGGTGGCCCAGGTTCTCGGGCTGACCTTATCGTCCGGGGTCCGGGCGCCCGTCGCTGCGGGCACGGCGGCGCCCCCGTCGGGTACCTGTCTCCTCTGCAGATACGCGACGGGGGCGGCGAGGGTTCCGGGCGGGGCCTGTGGGCTCGGTCCCAGCGGTGCGGTCCGGGGGCGTGCGAGGGGGCGCGGGGGCCCGGTTCAGCCCCAGAGACCGCCGCGGGCGATGCCGAGGTAGAAGCCGATCGCGGCGGCGCCGAGTGTGATCATCAGGACGAAGCGCTCGGCGGTGGTGACCGAGACGAACATGCCCCACAGGCCCGTGACGATGCCGAACAGGCCGGTCCACGAGGTCAGCAGGTGCAGGTTGTGGAAGAACGAGGTGGTGAAGGCGATCACGCCCAGCACGGCGGTGACGCCCACCAGGGCGTTCTCGCGGGGGTGCGGGTGGCCGTCGGTGTTCAGGGTGAGGGCGGGCATGCGGTGGACGGACTGTGCCATGGGTCCCACCTCCTGGCGTGGAGACGAACGGGCAGGAATCCCGTTCCGTCCAGATTGCGGCGCTTGGGCCGCTCTCACAACCCCTATGCGTTTTGTTCGGCCGTCCGGGTGCAGGTAGGCTGTGCCGTCTGCACTGGTGTAGTTGTGCCCCCTCTGCACCCTCTACCGGGTGGGATCCGCCTCCGGGCGGAGCGGGGGCCGATTGTCCGACCCGGCCGCTACGGTGGGCCGGAGTCGTCACTGCTCCGGTGCCGACGCTACGCACAACCCTCCTGCCACGGAGAGACCGTGGCCGCTGAGTCCAAAGGAGGTGGGTTACTCATGCGTCACTACGAGCTGATGGTCATCCTCGACCCCTCGGTCGAGGAGCGCGCTGTCTCCCCCCTGATCGAGAACTTCCTCACCGTCGTCCGCAACGCGGGTGGCAAGGTGGAGAAGGTCGACACCTGGGGTCGCCGCCGTCTGGCTTACGAGATCAACAAGCAGTCCGAGGGCATCTACTCGGTCATCGACCTCAAGGCCACGCCTGAGGTCGTCAAGGAGCTCGACCGCCAGCTGGGCCTGAGCGAGTCGGTTCTGCGGACCAAGGTCCTGCGCCCGGACACCCACTGAGCCACCTCTGAGGCCTTCGGGTCTCGGGTAGCTCGCGTCCGCTGTTTCACGTGAAACAGCGGTGAACGGACATCTTCCCGAGAGGTCATCACCACCATGGCAGGCGAGACCGTCATCACCCTCGTCGGCAATCTCGTCGACGACCCCGAGCTGCGCTTCACCCCGTCGGGTGCGGCGGTCGCGAAGTTCCGCATCGCGTCCACCCCCCGCACCTTCGACCGTCAGACGAACGAGTGGAAGGACGGCGAGAGCCTCTTCCTCACGTGCAACGTCTGGCGGCAGCCGGCGGAGAACGTGGCCGAGTCGCTGCAGCGCGGCATGCGCGTCATCGTGCAGGGCCGACTGCGCCAGCGGTCTTACGAGACCAAGGAAGGCGAGAAGCGGACGGTCTTCGAGGTCGAGGTCGACGAGGTCGGTCCGAGCCTGCGCTCGGCGACCGCCAAGGTCACCCGGGCCAACCGGTCCGGCGGCCCCGGTGGCGGCTTCGGCGGCCAGCAGGGTGGCGGCCAGGGCGGCGGCGGCAGCTGGGGTGGAAACTCCGGCGGCGGCGGCCAGCAGGGCGGCGGCAGCTGGGGTGGAAACTCCGGCGGCGGCCAGTCCGGCCCCTCCGACGACCCCTGGGCCTCCAGCGCCCCGTCCGGTGGAAACCAGGGCGGCGGCTGGGGTGCCCCGGCCGGCGGCGGTGGCGGCTACTCGGAAGAGCCCCCGTTCTAAGAGCTGACAGATTTCGTGCGGCCCGGCCGCCGGCGTCCCCGGACGCCCGCCGGGCCGTGAACCCCAAATGGAGCACACAATGGCGAAGCCGCCTGCTCGCAAGCCGAAGAAGAAGGTTTGCGTCTTCTGCAAGGACAAGGTCAACTACGTTGACTACAAGGACACGAACCTGCTGCGGAAGTACATCTCCGACCGCGGCAAGATCCGTGCCCGTCGGGTGACCGGCAACTGCACCCAGCACCAGCGTGACGTCGCCACGGCCGTGAAGAACAGCCGTGAGATGGCGCTGCTGCCCTACACCAGCACCGCGCGCTAAGAGAGGGTGACCAAGTAATGAAGATCATCCTCACTCACGAGGTGCCGGGTCTCGGCTCCGCCGGCGAGGTCGTCGAGGTCAAGGACGGCTACGCCCGCAACTACCTGGTCCCGCGTGGCTTCGCCATCCGCTGGACCAAGGGTGGTCAGAAGGACGTCGACGCCATCCGTCGCGCCCGGAAGATCCACGAGATCCAGACCCTCGAGGCCGCCACCGCGGTCAAGGGTCAGCTCGAGGGCGTCCAGGTCAAGCTGGCCGTCCGCTCGGGCGACGCCGGCCGTCTGTTCGGCTCGGTGACCCAGGCCGACGTCGTCGAGGCCATCAAGGCCGCCGGCGGCCCGGCCGTGGACAAGCGCGCCGTCGCGATCGCCTCGCCGATCAAGACCGTGGGCTCCCACAAGGTCTCGGTCAAGCTGCACTCGGACGTCGTGGCCAACCTCGACGTCGCCGTCGTGGCTGCCTGAGCTCCGTAGAGCACAAGGCCTGAGGGCCGGACTCCTCCGGGAGTCCGGCCCTCGGTCTTTTCCGGCCCGGTTCTCTTCGGGCCTCAGCCGCGCACTGCTCCGGTGACCAGCCACTTGCCGCCGCGGGCGCGCCAGGCCAGGAAGCCGGCCCGCAGCAGCATGAACAGGTTCATCGCCCACCAGAGCCCGGCCAGTCCGGTGCCGGTGGCCGGCACCGCCAGGGCCACCGGGACGAACACCGCCAGGGTGGCGAGCCCGGCCCAGGCCAGGTAGCGGCCGTCCCCGGCGCCCATCAGCACGCCGTCCAGCACGAAGACCGGGCCGGCCACCGGCTGGGTGAGCGCGAGCAGCAGCAGGGCGGTGTCCAGCTGGGCCCGGACGGCCGGATCGGGTGTGAAGAGCGGGACGTACAGTGGGCGGGCGACCACCACCAGCAGGCCGAGCACCAGCCCGGAGACGACGCCCCACTCGACCATCCGCCGGGTGGCGGCCCTGGCGCCGGGGACGTCCGAGGCCCCGAGGTAGCGGCCGATGATGGCCTGGCCGGCGATCGCGATCGCGTCCAGCGCGAAGGCCAGGAAGTTGAACAGCGCCATGGTGATCTGGTGGGCGGCGACCTGGTCGTCGCCGAGCCTGGCGGCGACCGCGGTGGCGGTCATCAGCACCGCGCGCAGGCTGATCGTCCGGACCAGCAGCGGGCCGCCGGCCCTGGCACTGGCCCGGATGCCCGCGGTGTCCGGCCGCAGCGAGGCCCCTTCCCGGCGGGCGCCGCGGACCACCACGACCAGGTAGGCGGCGGCCATCCCGGTCTGGGCGAGCACGGTGCCCCAGGCCGAGCCGGCCACCCCGAGCCCGGCGCCGTACACCAGGCCGGCGTTCAGGCCGATGTTGGCGGCGAAGCCCGCGACGGCCACCACCAGCGGCGTGCGGGTGTCCTGGAGGCCGCGCAGCACCCCGGTGGCGGCCAGCACCATGAGCATCGCCGGGATGCCCAGCGAGCTGATCCGCAGGTACGTCACCGCGTGCGGCGCGGCGGTCGCCGAGGCGCCCAGCGCGTCGGCCGCCCAGGGCGCCAGCACCAGGGTGAGGAGGACCACCGGGACGGCCAGGCCCAGGGCGAGCCAGATGCCGTCGATGCCCTGCTGCACGGCGCCCCGGCGGTCCCCGGCACCGATCCGGCGGGCGACCGCCGCGGTGGTCGCGTAGGCGAGGAAGACGAACACGCCGGTCGCGGTGGAGAGCGCGGCGGAGGCGACGCCCACCCCGGCCAGCTGGGGGGTGCCGAGGTGGCCGACGATCGCCGAGTCGGCCATCAGGAAGAGCGGTTCGGCGACGAGCGCGCCGAAGGCCGGGACGGCCAGAGCGAGGATCTCCCGGTCGTGCCGGCGTCGCGAGGGCTTCGGGGCCGGGGTCGGGGGCGAGGCGGTCATGGGCTCCAGGCTACTCATCCACAGGTAATGGATGTAAGGCCCTAGTGACTATTACTCGAAATCTTGAGCGGCGCGGTTCGTCCGCTCTGCGCCCACAGCCGTTCGGAGGTGTGTGAAGAATTTCTCATGCACAGGACCGGGAAGAGGTAATCCCAGGTCAACAGGTTGACGGTGGATCGATTGTTCGGTTATCCACAGGGACGTCCACAGGGGTGTCCACAGCTTTGCGGCAGTTCTCCACAGGACGGGGCCGGTCATCCACACCCCCTGTGGATAACCGCCTTGGCGCAACGGCGTCCGGCGCCTTAGCGTGGGCCCTCCGCCCGACACTCCCGCCGCCCCGGCGTCCGTTTTGTCGGGACCGTGGCGTACAAAGAGGAGCGGCTCCGCTCCACCCAGCCACCGGCAAGCCCGCTCCACCTTCGCACCACTCGCTGATCGGGGAACACGCGTGACCGGCCCCCAGTACGACGACCACGACGCCCCGCCGCCGGAGGAGGACTGGCAGCCCGCCGAGGACCCCTTCCCGGCCGGCGCCTTCGACGACGCCCCCTTCCCGGACGGCCCGGGGGACCGGCTGCCGGTCTCGCGCGGCCGTGGCCAGGGCGGTCAGGGCGGTGGCCGTGACGGCCAGAAGGGCGGCTTCCAGAAGGGCGGCAAGGGCGACCGGAAGGACGGCGGCTGGCAGCGCCGGGACGAGGGCGGCGGCGACGGGGGCGGGGGCGTGGACGGCTTCGAGCGCGTCCCGCCGCAGGACCTGGACGCCGAGAAGTCCGTCCTCGGCGGCATGCTGCTCTCCAAGGACGCCATCGCCGACGTCGTCGAGGTGCTCAAGCCGGTCGACTACTACCGGCCCGCGCACGAGATGGTCCACGGCGCGATCCTCGACCTCTACGCCCGCGGCGAGCCGGCCGACCCGATCACCGTGGCCGGCGAGCTGACCAAGCGCGGCGAGCTCCAGCGCGTCGGCGGCGCCTCCTACCTGCACACCCTGGTCAACTCCGTCCCGACCGCGGCCAACGCCGAGTACTACGCCCAGATCGTGCACGAGCGCGCGGTGCTGCGCCGGCTGGTCGAGGCGGGCACCCGGATCGCTGGCATGGGCTACGCGGCCGAGGGCGACGTGGACGAGATCGTCAACGCCGCCCAGGCGGAGATCTACGCCGTCACCGAGCAGCGCACCAACGAGGACTACGCCCCGCTCTCCGACATCATGGAGGGCGCCCTCGACGAGATCGAGGCGATCGGCTCCCGCAACGGCGAGATGTCCGGCGTCCCCACCGGCTTCGCCGACTTCGACCAGCTCACCAACGGCCTCCACCCCGGCCAGATGATCGTCATCGCGGCCCGTCCCGCGATGGGCAAGTCCACCCTGGCGCTGGACTTCGCCCGGGCCTGCTCGATCCACCACAAGCTGCCGAGCGTGATCTTCTCGCTCGAAATGGGCCGCAACGAGATCGCCATGCGCCTGCTCTCCGCCGAGGCCCGGGTGGCGCTGCACCACATGCGCTCCGGGAACATGACGGACGACGACTGGACGCGGGTGGCCCGCCGGATGCCCGACGTCAGCGAGGCGCCGCTGTTCATCGACGACTCGCCGAACCTGTCGATGATGGAGATCCGCGCCAAGTGCCGCCGGCTGAAGCAGCGCAACGACATCAAGCTGGTCGTCATCGACTACCTCCAGCTGATGCAGTCCGGCGGCTCCCGGCGGGCCGAGAACCGTCAGCAGGAGGTCTCGGACATGTCCCGTAACCTCAAGCTGCTGGCCAAGGAGCTGGAAGTCCCGGTCATCGCGCTGTCCCAGCTGAACCGTGGTCCCGAGCAGCGCACCGACAAGCGGCCGATGGTCTCGGACCTCCGCGAGTCCGGCTCGATCGAGCAGGACGCCGACATGGTCATCCTGCTGCACCGCGAGGACGCCTACGAGAAGGAGTCCCCGCGCGCGGGCGAGGCCGACCTGATCGTCGCCAAGCACCGTAACGGTCCGACCGCGACGATCACGGTGGCCTTCCAGGGCCACTACTCGCGCTTCGTCGACATGACCCGGGACTGAGCCCGGGCCCCGTCCGGAGCGGTCAGACGGTGACGGTGGCGCGGAAGAGCGTGCCGCCGGTGCCGGAGAGGCGGGTCGGGGTGCCGGTGGCGGGGAGGAAGGCGGCCTGGCCGCGGGCCAGGTCCAGGACGGTGCCGTCGGCGGCGGTCAGCCGGGTGGCGCCCTCGGTGCAGAGCAGGATCTGCGGGGTGCGGCCGTCGATCTCGCGCTCGGCGCCGTCCAGGACGAAGCGGGAGAGCCGGAACTCGTCGATCGGGACGGGGTAGAGCTCCTCGCCCGGGGTGCCCTCGACCGGGGCCGGCTCCAGCGGCTCGGGGGCTCCGGCCTCGAAGACCACGACCTTCAGCAGCTCCGGCACGTCGATGTGCTTGGGGGTGAGGCCGGCCCGCAGCACGTTGTCGGAGTTGGCCTGGAGCTCGACGCAGACGCCGGACAGGTAGCCGTGCGGGACCCCGGCGCCCAGGTAGAGCGCCTGGCCGGCCCGCAGCCGGACGTGGTTGAGCAGCATGCCGGCGACCACGCCGCGGTCGTCCGGGAAGTCCTCGGCGATCCGGGCGTACGGGGCGTACTCCCCGTCCGGGTCGGTCGCCGCCAGCACCTCGACGGTCCGCCGGACGGTCTCCGGGTCCAGCGCGAGGGCGGCGGTCAGGGCGCCGCGCAGCGCCTCGGAGTCGTCCTCGGCGGCCAGCCGCCCGATCACCGGGGCGAGCCCGGGCACCCCGAGCCCGGTCAGCAGCCGGGCCGCGTCGGCGGGCCGCCGGAAGCCGCACAGGCCGTCGAAGTCGCCCAGCGCGCAGACCATTTCGGGCTTGTGGTTGGCGTCCCGGTAGTTGCGCTCGGGGGCGTCCAGGGGGATCCCGAGGGCGTTCTCGGCGGCGAAGCCGGCCCGGGCCTGGTCGAGCGTGGGGTGGGCCTGGATGGACAGCGGGATGCCCGCGGCCAGGACCTTGAAGAGGAACGGCAGGGTCGGGCCGAACCTGGCCACGCTCGCGGCGCCCAGCTCGCCCTCGGGGTCGGCCGCGATCAGCTCGTCCAGCCGGCGCGGGCCCTCGCCGCGGTCGGCGCGGGACGGGGCGCCGGGGTGGGCGCCCATCCACAGCTCGGCCTGCGGTTCACCGGTCGGCCGCTGCCCGAGCAGCTCGGGCAGGGCGGTGAGCGACCCCCAGGCGTACGGGCGGACGGTGTTGACGAGCCTGTCCATGCGCGCGGTCCTACTCCTTCGCAGTCTGGGCGGCCCCGGATGTCCCGAGTCCGGATCGCCGGGGCGGGCCCGGCGGTGCGGGCGGTCCGGGCACGGGCAAGGGAAACGACCCTAGCCGAACGGTGTCACCCACGGGGAAACGGTGGCCACCGGGTGGGAGTGCCACGGCCGGACCTGCGGTTCCCGGCGCGGTAGTAGGATGCCAGGACGCAGTAGCCTCCGCCCTGCGCGCAGTTCGCCACCGAGGTCCTCCCGGCGGGCTGCCGGCGGAGCCGCGTTCCAGAGTGCGGGCGCCGGTGTTCCGAGACCCCCCGTCATCGGCCGAGAGGTTTGTACGTGACCGTGAACCAGCAGAGTTTTGCTGATCTCGGCAAGGTCCTGGTGATCATCCCGACCTACAACGAGGCGGAGAACGTCGAGCGGATCGTCGGCCGGGTCCGTGCCGCCGTCCCCGAGGCGCACGTCCTGGTCGCCGACGACAACAGCCCCGACGGCACCGGCGAGCTGGCCGACAAGCTGGCCGTCGAGGACGAGCACGTCCACGTCATGCACCGCAAGGGCAAGGAGGGCCTCGGGGCCGCCTACCTCGCGGGCTTCCGCTGGGGCATCGACAACGGCTACGACGTCCTGGTCGAGATGGACGCGGACGGCTCGCACCAGCCCGAGGAGCTGGACCGGCTGCTGGGCGCGCTGCGCGGCGCCGACCTGGTGCTGGGCTCGCGCTGGGTGCCGGGCGGCCGGGTGGTGAACTGGCCGAAGTCCCGGCTGCTGCTCTCGCGCGGCGGCTCGACCTACTCGCGGCTGATGCTGGGCGTGCCGATCCGGGACGTCACCGGCGGCTACCGGGCGTTCCGCAAGGAGACCCTGCTGGGCCTGGGCATGGACGAGGTCGCCTCGGCCGGGTACTGCTTCCAGGTCGACCTGGCCTGGCGCACGGTGAAGGCCGGGTTCAAGGTCGCCGAGGTGCCGATCACCTTCGTCGAGCGCGAGCTGGGGGCGTCCAAGATGAGCCGCGGCATCGTGGTCGAGGCGCTGTGGCGGGTGACCACCTGGGGTGTCACCGACCGGCTGGCCAAGCTGCGCGGGGCCACCGCGAAGCGCTGACCGACCGAACCGTTCTTGGCCGAAGGGCCCGTCCACCGAACCGGTGGACGGG
>NZ_JBHVEU010000262.1:0-12430 GCF_042802075.1 Kitasatospora sp. NPDC057518 | reverse complement strand
GGCGAAGACGTGCTCTCGCCGACCGGATCACCTCAGTGGTCCGTGCTCAGGGGGCCGTGCTCAGTGCGGGGGCGGTCAGAAGATGAGCTTCCAGCCGTCGAGGTGGCCGGAGTCGCCGCGGTACGTGTCCTGCATCCGGAGGCGCCAGGTGCCCTTGGCGGGCTGGGCGGAGGCGTCCACCGTGTACGTCTCGATGACGTTCTCGCCCGAGTCGCTGAAGCTGCCCTTCTTCAGCGAGTACACCGTGCCGTCCGGGCCGACCAGGTCGATGACCAGGTCGCCGCGCCAGGTGTGCTTGATGTCCACGCTCACCTTGAGGTCGCTCGGCGCCTGGCCCTGGAGCCGGTCGACGACGATGTCGGAGAAGACCGCCGGGCCGCCGTCCGGGATCGGCAGGGAGGTGCTGTTCGTGAAGATGCCCGGGGAGACCCGCCAGGTGAACGTCGTCGACGTCCTGCCGCGGTGGGAGCTCTGGGCGGTGACGGTGACCGTGTAGGTGCCCGGGAGGGCCGGGACGCCGGTGACGCGGCCGGTGACCGGGTGGAGCGTCAGGCCCAGCGGGAGGCCGGTCGCGTGGTAGGTGACGATGCCGGGGTTGAGGTTCGAGGCCTCGATCCCGAGGTCGGCGGAGGTGCCGATCGCGGTGATCTGGTTGGTGACGGGCTCCAGCAGGAGGCCGTCGACGACGCGCGGGCCGACGTTGATGGCCGCCCAGGCGTTGGCGGTGTTCTGGTACGTCGTGCTGTTCTTCCCGTACAGGTCGGAGGCGGCCTGGAGGGTGGCGGTGCGGGCGGCCGCGTAGTTGGTCGACGAGGTCATGTAGGTGGTGAGCGCCCGGTACCAGATCTTGGCCGCCGCGTCCCGGCCGATGCCGGTCACCGGCAGGCCGTCGGAGGTCGGGGAGTCGTAGGCCACGCCGTTGACGGTCTTGGCGCCGCTGCCCTCGGAGGCCAGGTAGAACCAGTGGTTGGCCGGGCCGGAGGAGTAGTGGACGTCGACGGAGCCGACGTCGGCCGACCAGTAGTCCCTGGAGCGGCCGTCCTTGGAGGGCTTGTCCATGTAGCGCAGCGGGCTGCCGTCGCCCCGGATGTCGATCTTCTCGCCGACCAGGTAGTCGCCCTTGTCCTCGGGGTTGTCGGCCCAGAACTCGATCGCGGCGGCCATGATGTCGGAGGTGGCCTCGTTGAGGCCGCCGGACTCGCCGCTGTAGACCAGCTTCGCGGTGGCGGAGGTGACGCCGTGGGTCATCTCGTGGGCGCCGACGTCGATGGAGGTCAGCGGCTTGACGTTGCCCGCGCCGTCGCCGTAGGTCATGCAGAAGCAGGCGTCGGACCAGAACGCGTTGACGTAGTTCTTGCCGTAGTGGACCCGGGTGTAGGCGCCTACGCCGTCGTCCTTGATGCCGTTGCGGCCGTGGACGTTCTTGTAGTAGTCCCAGGTGAGTTGGGCGCCGTAGGCGGCGTCGACGGCCGCGGTCTGCCGGTTGGCGACGGTGCCGTCGCCCCAGGTGTCGGTCGGGTTGGTGAACAGCGTCCTGGTGCCGCTGGTGCCGTTCAGGTCGTAGGTGCTGTGGCCGCCGCGGGTGTTGTCGGTCATCGCGAAGCCGCCGGCGACCGCCGAGGTGCCGATGGTGACCTGGCCCGAGTACTTGCTGGTGCCGACGCCGGTCTCGATGCCCTGGTACTCGAAGATCTTCTTGCCCGTGTCGGCGTCGGTGATGACGTGCAGTTCGGACGGCGTGCCGTCCTCCTGCGTACCGGTGACCACCGTCTCCCAGGCGAGCCGCGGGGTGCCGGACGCGGCCCAGACCACCTTGCGGGCGTCGTCGGCCGCCGCCTCCGTGACCTTCGCGCTCCCGGCGCTGTCGAGCGCGAGGCCCTTCGCCGCGTCGGCGCTCTCCTTGGGAGTGGTGTCGACGGCGATGTCCGCCTCGGTGGCCTTGGTGACGCCCCTGGTGGTGCCGTCGGGGGCGGTGTGGACGACCAGGTCGCCGCCGAGCACCGGGAGTCCGTCGAAGGTCCGCTCGTAGCGGGTGTGCAGGCTGCCGTCCGCGTCCTTGGTGACGCCCTTGACGACCAGCGCCTCCTTCGCGTCCAGGTTCAGCGACCTCGCGGTCTTCGCCAGGGACGCGTCCGCGGAGGCCAGCAGCTCGCCGCGCTGCTCGGGCGACAGCTGCACCGGCATCGCGCCGGCGAAGGCCTGGACCCCGGCGGGGGCCTCGGCGGGAGTCCCGGCAGGAGTGTCGGCGGCGGCGACGCCGGGCGTCAGAGCGGCCACGACCATCGCGGCGCCGACCAGCAACGCGCCCGCGGTGGTGGACTTTCGGGGGGATCGAGTCACACGGAACTCCTTCTGCGACGGCCCGGGTTCGGGGGGCCGGAGTCAGCCGGGCGGCCTGGGGTGACGCCGCCCGGTAGAGCTGGTGGTTCGAATGAGATGGGAAGGAACAGTGTCATTTTTGGTCTGAACGCGTCACCCTTTGTGCAACAAGTTGGCCGAATACCTTCGCCGATGACGTAATGGGGAGGTAATTCTTCGCCAGAAGGCGAGCAATGCGGGGGGAAAACCGGTGCACCGCGCTGTCGTGGGTACCGGCACGACGCCGTGGCAGACTCGGCCCATGACGATCTCCCTGCCCGAGCCCGACCAGCAACTCTCCGACCCCAGCGAGCTGTTGCTCGACTACCTCGACTACTACCGCTCCGTGATCGGCGCCAAGACCGAGGGGATGTCCGACACGGAGCTGCGCGCCAGCCGGCTCCCCTCCGGATGGACCATGCTCGAACTGCTGAAGCACCTCGTCCACATGGAGCAGCGCTGGCTGCGCTGGGGCTTCCGCGCCGAGCAGGTCCCGGCGCCCTGGGGCGACCGGGGCCCGGAGGACCGCTGGTACGTCGGACCGGAGGAAACGGCCGCCGAACTCCTCGCCGCGCTGCACGCGGGCGGCGAGCACACCCGGGCCGTCGTGTCGGGCACGCCCCTGTCCACCGTCGCCGCACCCGGCGGCCGCTTCCCCGACGACGGCACCCCGCGGCCCACCCTGGGCTGGATCCTGTTCCACGTCCTCCAGGAGTACGCCCGCCACGCGGGGCACCTGGACATCGTCCGCGAGCTCACCGACGGCGCCACCGGCTGACGCCCGCTGCCGGCTGACAGTCGCAGCCGGCGGGCGGGGTGCGCCCGCCGGCTCAGCCGGCCAGGTGGGCGAGCAGCGCGTCGCCCGCCGGGTAGGGGCGTTCGGCGGGGAGGAGCTGCCGGGCGGCCTCCAACTCCCCGTCCCGCACGTGGGCGTGGACCGCGTGCGCGAGCGCGGTGACGTCCTCGACCGCGACGATCCACTCCTCCGCGTACCGCGCGGCCGCCTCCCCGGCCAGGCCGAGTTGCAGCGACCGGTGGGGCAGTGGCTGAAGGTGCAGATCGCGCTCCGGATCCCACTGCACCCGCGCCGGGGACCTCTTCAACCGGCGCTGCCAGGAGGCCCGGTCGGGGTGCAGCCCGCGCTCGTAGTGGGACAGGCAGCTGTTCCGCAGCGCCCATTCGAAGCCCTCGCGGGTGATCTCGACCGCCAGGACGGTCTCCTGGCCCTCCTTCCTCGCCCACCCGCAGCGGTACATCATCCAGAGGAACGACGGCTTGATCCACGTCATCCGGTCCCGCTTCCACGCCGCCGGGAAGCGGCCGTCCCGAGCGGTGGGCAGCCCGATCTCCGGCGTGTACGCCTGGTAGACGGTCACCGTCGAGTCGGTGTGGAGGGCACGGATCCGGTGCTTCGGTTCTGACACGGTGACCAGGGTCGGCCTTCAACGCACCTCGCGCCAGCGATTTTCCCAGCTCGGTGGGGGTGTTTGCCCGTCAACCGCCCGCCGCGTACGGCCAGTTCGCAAACTGATCTCTGGACGCAATCGGTTTGTCATGCAAACCTGGTCCTCATGGCGACTCAACCCGTTCAGCCCTCAAGCGACCCCCGGCACCTCCTGGCAGCGACCGGCGCCGTGATCCAGCGCGTCCGCCGTGAGCAACGCGGCGCGTGGTTCCCGCTCCTGGCCTTCGCTGCCGTGAGGTTCGGCGCGATACCGATCGTGCGGTACGGCCAGGGTCCCTGCGACGCGCCCCGCTACGGCCTGGGCGGACTCTGCGTCAACTCCCTTCCTCCCGCCATGTGGTACTGGCCGGTGGCGCTGCTGCTCTCCTACGCCGCGATCAGCTGGTTCTACCTCCGCCGGTCCGCCCGGCTCGGCCTGGGCACCCGGATCCGGCCGTACCTCGTGCTGGGCGTCGTCCTCGCCCTGCTCATGACCGCCGACCAGGTGTGGACGGTGTCCCACCCGGGCTTCCTCGCCGACCTCTACGGGCAGCCGGGACCGCTCTCCGCGGTCGCCGACACGCTGATGAGCCCGGCCGGCACGATCGGTCTGGCGCTGCTGCTGCTCGCCTGGATCGAGCGCAGCTGGCCGCTCCTCGCCGTGACCTGCGGATACCTGATCGCCATGCTCTCCTCCGACGACCTTCCCAGCTTGTCCCCGTGGTCCTTCCTCCCCGGCGTGCTGCTGGAAGGCGGCGTGCTGCTGCTCGGCGGCGTCGCCCTCGCCCTGCTGCACCACCGGGCCCAGGGACGGTCGGCCGCATGACCGAGCACCCCACCAGCGGCCTCGACGACGTCGTCCACCAGCGCGTCCGCTTGGGCATCCTCGCGGTCGCCAAGGAGGCCCGGCGGGTGGAGTTCACCTTCCTGCGCACCACCCTCGGCCTCACCGCCGGCAACCTCTCCCAGCACCTCGGCGTCCTGGAGAAGGCCGGCCTGGTCACGATCGACAAGGGCTACGAGGGCAAGCGCGCCCGCACCTGGATCCAGCTCACCAGGGCCGGCAAGAAGGCCCTGCACGACGAGATCGCGGCACTCCGGAGCCTGATCCACCGCCTCGAAGGAGCCGAGGAACCCGACGGGGGAGCCGCCTCCGGCCCGGCAGCCGCCCCGGCGCCCCACTGAGATCGCCCGGGGGAACTCCCCTGGATGTGCCGCAGGGCGGCAGCACCGGCCGAACCGGTGCTGCCGCCCTGTGTGTTCCCGTCCGGTCAGCCGAGCGGGGTCAGCTCCACCTCGTAGCGGTAGAGCCGGTCGTTCACCCAGCACGCCAGGTCGGCGCCGACGGTGTGCCGGGCGAGTTCGGCGAGCAGGCGCTCGGTGAACCCGTCCAGCTGCCGGGCGTCGACCGCGGCGGCGCCGGAGCGGGCCCCGGCGGCGAAGGGGAGTTCCTCCGCACGGGACGACACGGTGTAGGCCACCGAGTCACCCGCGTCCTCCGACGGGGCGAGGTGCCGGTTGGGCTCGTCCTCGGCGAAGACCAGCCCGGTGCCCGAGGCGGCGCGGTTGGCCGCCTCGACCAGGGAGAAGCCCGGCTGCGCAGGCGGAGCCCCGTTGCCCAGCCGAACGTCGACCACGGCCTCCGGCAGCCCCGGGAGATCGACCCGGTAGCTGTAGTTCCCGTCGGCGTCGACGTAGGAGGCCGTCTCCAGGCCGCCCAGTGCCGCGTGCAGCCGGGCGGTCGCGAAGCGGCAGTAGGAGCGGAGCGCGGCGGCCACGTCCTCGCCTGCCAGATCCGCGACGCCGACGTGGAGTTGGCAGTCGAACAGACGCTCCGCGTACCCGTCATCGTGAATCAATCCGACAGCCGGGCCCGACACGTCACCGGGTTCGGTGGTCAGCCAGAGAGTGAGCCGTGAACCGTCCGGTCCCACCGTCTCGTGCCAGGTTCGCGCTGCCGGTCCGTTCGGGAGATCGAGGGTCGAGGCGATCTCCTCCGCCGTGAGGGAGGGCTCGTCAAGACGTCGGATGGAGACCACCGCATTGACCGACATGCTCAGCACCCCCCGCCACGGCACTTGGGTTCACTGCCGATCTTACCGCTGATCACCCAGCCGCCCCGGAGGTCGCCCCGGGCCCAGATCTGGTACTCCTGGAAGTGGGCCGTGTTGTTGCGCAGGAAGTTGTCGAGGCTGGTCATGGCCGTCTTGGCGTCGTATCCGTCCTTGAGGGTCACGTAGGCCCGGACGGCGCCCTTGCCTTCTGTCACACCCCTGAGTGAGTCCTTGACCACGTCCTTGCCGCTGCCTGTGGATGCCTTGAACTCCGACGGAACGCCGTCCACCCAGGCGTCCGATGTCTTGCCGTCCTCCTCCGGGATCGACACCACCTTGTGGCCCCCCTGGGCCAGGTCGAACGCGATCCGGTACTCGCCGACGGTGAATCCGCCCTTGTTGGCCTTGTCCTTGGTCAGCCGCTTGAAGTTGATCGGGTCGAACGGGTTGGTGCTCTCGTCGATCCGGCCGGCGGCCTCTTCGACCATGTTCTTGTCGAGGATGTCCTGGGCCATGTTGGCGAACTGGCAGCCGTCCTTGGCGGAGGGGCGGCAGTACTTCTTGTTGATCTCCCGGATCTTGTTCAGGTACTCGCCGATGATCGGGTTGTCCTTCTGCATCAGCCAGGCAACCCGCTGCTCGTGCCAGATCTTGCGGTTCTCGGGAGTGCCCGCGGTGGTCTTGCTCGGGGTCGGCTTCGATCCGCCGCCACCGCCACCGCCACCGCCGCCGCCACCGCCACCGTCGCCGTCATCGGCGGGGGTGTCCGTGACACAGCTGGTGACGCACTGGGGGCCCTTGGTCGGCTCGTGGAACGTGCCGTTCATGCCGACCCAGCCGTGCAACGCCATGTCGTTGCCCGAGCAGTCGTCGGCGCACATCTTGCGGCCGTCGGGGTCGCTGGTGCTGGTCGGGTTGCCGCCCGAGTAGGCGTACCCGTTCAGCTCCTTGGGGCTGGTCGGGTTGAACTCCGGGTCGATGCTGAGGAACCGGCCCAGGGACGGGTCGTAGTCGCGTGCCCCGAGGTGGACCACCCCGGTCGGCTCGTTGACGCCGCCGAGGAAGCCCCGGCTGCCCGCCCACGAGGCCGGCGCCGCGCCGCGCTGCTCGCCGTACGGGGTCGTCCGGCGCTGCGCCGCCGTGCCGGTGGAGGCGTCGACGTTGAGCTCGGAGGTGCCGTGGTGGTCGGTGACCTGGAAGCCGACCTTGTTGTCGTCCGTGCGGACGCCGACCGCCGAGCCCAGCGAGTAGTAGCGCGTGGCGGCGGGCTTGGCGGCGCCCTTGGCCAGGGTCAGCTCGGTGGCGCCGAGGTAGAGCGTCCAGCTCTCCGCGCCCGGGTTGGCGCTGTCCAGGACGTGCGAGGTCAGCCGGCTGCCGGCCGGGTCGTAGAGGTACTCCGTCGTCTTCGTGCTGGTGACGGGCCCGTTCTTGACGGTGTCGACGACCTTGCCGAGCTTGCCCTCGGCGTCCCAGGTCAGCGCCTGGTCGCTGGTGGCTCCGGCGGCGAGGTCCCGGTGGCGGGCGATGGTGTTGCCCGCCGGGTCGTAGCCGGCGGTCTCGGCGAGGACGCCGGTGCCGCTGGTGCCCTTCAGGGTGTGCGGCTGGGCGGCCGTCGCGCCGGGGTAGTTGTACTTGGCGGTGACGTCCTTGGCGGGGTCTCCGGTGGTGTCGTGCCGGGTCTGGGTGTCCCGGGTGCTGTCGGGGTTGAACTGCCAGCTGGTCCAGTACGGGGCCGGGCCGCCGAGCGCCTTGGCGTCGGGCGTGGCCGGGCAGCCGGTGCCGCTCGGGGTGAACGCCTCGGTGAGCCGGGCCAGGTAGTCGTACCGGAAGCACTGCCGGTCGGTGCCGGCGCGCGAGGTGTCGGTGATCGACGTGATGTTGCCGACCTGGTCGTAGCCGTAGACGGCCGCGCGTAGCGGGGTGGACACGCCGTACTGGTCGGTACGGCTGGAGGCCAGTCGCTGGGTGCCCCACTCGTAGGCGTTGGTGACGTAGAGCTGCTTGTTCGCCGTCCCGTCGGACAGCGTGCTCTGCAGCGGCTTGCTGGTCAGGCTGTAGGTCTGGCCGGTGAGGTAGCTGCTCAGACCCTGGGCCGTGGTCATCCGGGTGAGGGCGTCGTAGCCGTAGGCCACCGACTCGGCGGCGAGGTTGCCGGCCGCCGGGTAGCTGGTGCTCTGCGGCTTGCCGTCGAGCCGGTAGACGGTGCCGTTGACGTAGTTCCCGGCGAGCGCCTCCTGGCCCGGGACGGACGGAACGCTGAGCGTGGTCCGGGTCGCGCGGCCCAGCGCGTCGTACAGCGACCAGGTGGTCGTGTACGGGTACGCGGTGCCTCCGACGGTGGAGTACCGGGTCGCCGAGGAGATCAGGCCCTTGTTGCCGGACGGGTCCCAGGTCTGCGAGGTGAGCAGCGGGCCCGACACGGAGCCGGAGCGCAGCTCGGTCTGCCGGTCGAGGTTGTCGTAGACGTACGCCAGGGTCTGGTTGTTGCCGTCCCGGCTGGTGGCCAGCCGGCCGCGGTCGTCGTAGGTCTTGACCGCCGTGCCGGAGTCCGGGTCGACGGTCTTGACCTGGTGGCCCTGCTGGTCGTACGTCCAGCTCCACTGCGTGCCGGACTGGTCCGTCAGCCGGGTGGTGTGCCCGGCCGCGTCGTGGGCGTAGGTGGTGCGGTCGTAGTCACCGGCGGGGGAGCCCCCGCGGTACTGGCGGATCTCGGTGGTCCGGCCGCGGGCGTCGCTGATGGTCGTCGCCGGGGTGCCGCCGGCGGGCGGGGTGACGGTGACCCGGTCGCCGCCGTACTCGGTGAGCGTGGTGGAGATCGGGGTGCCGACGCCGTTGCCCGCCAGGGTGGTGGACTTGACGACGCGGCCGAGGCCGTCGTAGCTGTTGGCGGTCTGGGTCTCGACGCCGGTGGCGTCCTCGACCTTGAACAGGGTGGTGGAGGGCGCGCCCGTCGCGTAGTACGGGGCGTAGGCGAGCGCGGCCTGGCCGTGCTCGTCGAAGAAGGAGTCGGTCAGGACGCGGCCGCCGTTGTCGCCCGGGTCCTGGGTCTGCCGGATCCGGCCGAAGCCGTCGTACAGGGTGTACGCGGTGGCCTGGGAGCCGTCGGCGAGGAGCGCCTTGGTGGAGACGACGCGGATCTGGGCGTCGTTGTCGATGTACCCGAACTCGTGGTTCGGGGTCTGGCCGGTCGACTTGGAGCGGTTCGGCAGCCAGACCTTGAGGGTGCGGCCGAGCGCGTCGTACAGGCTGTCGGTGCGGCGGTTGTTGGCGTCGACGGTGTCGACGGTCTGGCCGCGCAGCAGGTCGAGGTCGGCGACGGAGACCATGGCGGTGGCGGGGTTACCCGCGACCACCGGGGGCCCGGTCGTGGTGACCTTGGTCGGCCGGCCGTTCGCCGGGGCGAAGCCGGTGGTGGTGGTCTGCGCCAGCGGGCTGGCGGTGGTCACCGGTCCCGTGGCGCCCGTGGTGTCGAACACCGTGGTGGACGCCAGCTTGGTGGTGCTGTCGGCACGGCCGTAGGCGTCGTAGTGGGTCGTCCCGTCCAGGTAGGTGGCCCGGTTGCCGGAGCGGGACTTCAGGACGTGCACCGTGGTGGGGTCGCCCTTGACGGGGGCGGCGCCGTAGGCCTGGCCGTCGTAGCGGGTGCGGATGTCCGACAGCACCGCGGAGGTGCCGTCCGCTTGGGTGTCGCGGTTCACGGCCGCCGAGCAGTTGGCGGCGACCATCTCGATCTGGACGCTGCCGGTGAGGATCCAGGCCGCGGTGTTGTCCGCGTACGTCGTGCGGGTGCAGGTGTCGTCGGTGCCGACCGCGACGTCGCCCAGGTCCTCGGTCTGCGTCGTACGGCCGTAGCCGTCGAACGAGGTCGCGGTGCGGGTCTCGCGCCAGGAGGCTCCGGCGCCCTTGTCGAGGGAGGTGAAGGACCGGGTCGCCTGGGTGCCGGTGAGGTTGGCGGTGGTGGTGCCCCAGTCGTTGGAGCGCTTGGCGGTCTCCTTCTTCCACGGGGTGCTGACGGACTTGGAGAGGATCACGCCGCCGGGCTTGTCGTACTGCTCGCTGCGGTACTCGTAGCCGGCCCAGGCCTGGTCGTCGGTCAGGACGGTGCCCTGGCCGTCGTCCACGGTGACGCCGCGCTTGCTGTTCTTGTCACCAGGATTGTCGCGGTCCTGGTCCATGCCGCGCAGGAAGTAGTGGTCGGCCTGGGTGGTCATGCCGGTGACGCCGCCGGTCTCGACCCGGGCGTGGGCGTAGCCGCGCCACTGGGACCAGGTCTTGAGCTTGGCCGGGGTCAGGCCGTCCTCGTCGTCGAAGTGCCAGGCGGCGTCGCCGAGGTAGCTGTAGTGGGTGACCATGTCGGGCGCGCCGCCGGTGCGGTCGGTGGCGATGACCGCTTCGACGACGTACTTGTTGAACCACTCCGTGGTCACCGGCACGTCGTTGGACGGCTGGTACATCTGCGGGAAGCAGCGGGTGGTGTTGGACTGCGGCGTGGGCAGGGCGTTCCAGTCGCAGGCCGCGGCGGAGTAGTTGACGTCGAGCTGGCCGCCCTGCTCGTCGGTGATGGTGCCCAGGCGCTGCTTGATGAACGGCATGCGGCCGTCGCCGACCTTGTCGAGCCGGTTCGCCAACTGCTTGTACGCGAAGCCGGTCTTGGGCAGGGTGATGGCCGGGGCGGCGGAGGAGCCGGTGTGCTGGATCGAGTCCAGCAGCAGCTGGTAGTCGAAGTCGGCGGTGCCCCACTTGTGGTTCAGGGTCCACGTGTCGACCGCGGCGTAGTTCCCGTCGGCCTGGAGCGTCCTGGCGGTGACGGAGGTCAGCCGGGTCCGGGTGAAGTAGGTCGGCGAGGACTGGCCGGTGCAGTCGGTGCCGTCCTTGCAGTTCTGGTCCCACGGGGTGTCGTACCAGTACTGCCGGTTGGCGTCGATCTTCGCCGGGTCGCAGAGCGCGGCGTTGGTCTCCAGGCAGCGTTCGGCGGTGCCGAAGTCGACCCGGCCCATCGGCTTGACGGTGGCCGAGTAGACGTCCTGCTGCTGCTGGCCGTACTCGATGTGGTCCAGACGGCCGCCCCGGATGTACGGCGTGCGGTCGGAGGCCTTCAGGTTGCGGCCGTAGTTGTTGGTCTCGGGGGTGTACCAGTAGGTGATGTCGTTGCCGTGGGCGTCGACCACCAGGTCCAGGTTCCACCGCCAGCCCTGCTGGCACCAGGAGGACGCGAAGTCGGCGCCGTTGCACGGCTCGCCCGCGTTGTTGCCGTACACCGGCACGGTGTAGACGGACTTGGTCTCCGGCTTGCCCGCCGACCAGTTCGGCAGGCGGTTGTAGCCGAAGTAGTAGTTCGTGCCGTCGGCGGTGGTGGCGCGGAAGTACTCGCCGTCGTTGTCGCCGTTGCCCCGGCCGGTGTCGCGCAGGCGGGTGACCTTGGTGTTGTCGTCGCCCTTGATCCGCCACTCGTCGCCGGAGACCGGGATCAGCTCGCCGGAGTGGCCGCCGAAGCTGATGGTGCCGTTGTCGGTGCCCCAGCACAGGTCGCCCGGGCTGTTGGTGCCGGTCTTGGGCGCGCCGTCGTCCGCGCAGGCCTTGTAGCTGCGCTCGACGAAGCCGGGGGAGAGCTCGAAGCCGTCACCGGCCCAGGAGGCCTGGTTGTTGCTGTTGGCCGTCCGGCCGTCGATCGCGCCGGAGTTGTAGGACAGCCCGATCTTCGGGGTCAGCCCGCCGGGCATCGTGGTCAGCGGCATGTCGTACGACCAGCTGAACGACCCGCTGTTCAGCGAGGTCGACCAGGAGGACGCCGGGGTCAGCGGCGTGGCCTTGTAGTCGCCGCTCGGACCGGCGCTGCCGGCCGTGGCGGCCAGCACCATCGCGCCCGGCGCGGACGCCAGCCGCATCGACCCGGCCGGGGCCGTGGTCAGGGAGTCCGCGGCGACGGTCTGCTTCGCCACGTCGTTGCCGCCCGGCAGCGGGGTCTGCACCCGGCACTCGGGCAGGTCGGGCGTGGTCAGCGCGCACTCGGGCAGGCGGACCAGCTTCAGCCGGGAGCCGAAGCCGGAGCCGGCGGCCTGGGCGAAGGACGAGTAGTCGACGGCCAGGCCGCTGTTCTCGTCGGCGCCGGAGACGGTCAGCAGCAGGCCGTTGATCCCGGCCTTGGCGGCGGCGTCCTGGCCGAGCAGCTCGACCTTCGCCTTGCCCGCCGCGCCGGCGGAGGAGAGGGCGACGGGCAGTTTGTCGGCCTTGACGGCCCTGCCCTTCTCGGCGGGGACGTCGACGGTGGCGCTGCCCGCGCCGGGCAGGGCGCCGTGCTTGCCGTCGACCGTGCTGACGGTGGTGTCGGCCTTGCGGCCCTTGGTCTTCGCGTCCGAGCCCTTGACCGGCTTCTCGGGCGAGACCGCCGAGGGCTTGGTGTACGGTTCCGCGGCCGCCGCGACGGCGGCCAGCGGCAGTGCCGGCAGCAGCGACCCGACCAGCGCGCCCGCGATGACCGCGGACACTCTGGTGCGGGTCGGCCTCGGCACCGACCTCTTCCTGCTCATGTGGGGAACAACTCCTCAGGGGAAAACGGGTGTGACGGACCGTGGGC
>NZ_JBHVEU010000261.1:0-12605 GCF_042802075.1 Kitasatospora sp. NPDC057518 | reverse complement strand
ACCCGCGCGGGTTCCAGCCCGCGCGGGTGCGGCGCGTCGTGGCTAGGCTGACGAACCGGGGGCCGGCGTGCGCCCTCCCGGCGCGCGCGCTTCGCCACACACGAGGGCAGAGAGATGGCTGCGCTACCTGAGGGCACACCCTGTTGGGCCGACGCGATGTTCACCGACCTGGAGGGCGCCAAGGCCTTCTACGGCGACGTGCTGGGCTGGACCTTCGGCGAGAGCTCGTCGGAGTTCGGCAACTACACCCAGGCGTACTCGGACGGCAAGGCGGTCGCCGCGGTCGTGCCGCCGATGCCCGGCGCGGAGGCCCAGTCCGCCTGGTGCCTGTACCTGGCCTCGCCGGACGCCGGCGCCACCGCGGCGCGGATCCGCGCCAACGGCGGCGAGGTGGTCATGGGGCCGATGCAGGTCGGCGACTTCGGCACGCTGGTGATCGCCAGGGACCCGGGCGGCGTGGTGTTCGGCGTCTGGCAGGCCGGGCGGCACGAGGGCTTCGAGAAGCAGGGCGAGCCCGGCGCGTACAGCTGGGCCGAGGTGGTGACCCGCGAGCCCGCGAAGGCGGACGCCTTCTTCCCGGCGGTCTTCCCGTACGGCGTGCAGAAGATGGCGGGCGGGGACTTCGACTACCGGATGTTCCAGGTCGGCGGCCGGCCGGTGCTGGGCCGGATGGGAGCGGAGGGCGACTTCCTGCCGCCCGAGGCCCCCTCGTACATCAGCGTCTACTTCGCGGTGGACGACACCGACGCCGCGATCGGGCGGCTGACGGCGCGCGGCGGCACGGTGTACTTCGGGCCGATGGACAGCCCGTTCGGCCGGTTCGCGGCGGTCGGCGACCCGCAGGGCGCGGCCTTCGGGTTGATCGACCTCGACCGGCGGGTAGGGGAGCAGCCGGAGACGGAGGACGTCTGATGCGTCCGACGGGACGACGAGCGACAGGGGTGGCCGATGGGTGAGCGCGAGGAACTCGTCGAGGCGCTGGACAAGCACCGCGGGCTGCTGCGGCACACCGTACGGGACCTCACCGACGCGCAGGCGGCCGAGCGCACCACCGTCAGCGAGCTGAGCCTCGGCGGCCTGATCAAGCACGTGGCGGGGGTCGAGGCGCGCTGGGCGCGGTTCATCACCGGCGGCGCGGAGGCGATGCGGAGCGGGGACGCGGGCGCCGCCGACCCGGACGCCTGGGCGGCCCAGTTCCGGATGGCGGAGGGCGACACGCTGGCCGGGCTGCTCGCCGAGTACGAGCGGACGGCGCGCGGGACGGACGAGCTGGTCCGGAGCCTGCCCGACCTCGACGCCGCCCACGACCTGCCGCCCGCGCCCTGGTTCCCGCCGGGCACGGCCTGGTCGGCCCGGCGGGTGCTGCTGCACCTGATCGCCGAGACCGCGCAGCACGCCGGGCACGCGGACATCATCCGGGAGGCGCTGGACGGGGCGAAGTCGATGGGCTGAGCCGGAGCGGCGCCGTTGAGCGGGGGCGGCGCCGGGGCGGCCGTCAGGGCAGCTCCACGCCGAGGAGTTCGCGCAGCGCCCGGCCGCCGTCCGGGGTGACCCGGAGGGCCCGGCCGGAGCCGATCCGCTCCACCCAGGCGCGGTCCAGGGCGGCCCGGCAGAGGGCCGCGCCCAGCGCCCCGCCCAGGTGGCCGCGGCGCTCCGTCCAGTCCAGGCAGCTGCGCACCACCGGGCGTCCGCCGCGGTGGCCCGCGCCCGGCGGCAGCTCGATCGCCTGCGCGGCCAGCCAGTCCCGGCCGCGTCCGGTGACGGCCAGCCCGTCCTCCTCGGTGACCAGGCCGCGCGCGAACAGCGCGTCCGACACGGCCACGCCGAGGCGTCCGGCCAGGTGGTCGTAGCAGGTGCGGGCGCGGGCCTCGGCGCTCAGCCGGGTGGCCTCGGTCAGGTTGCGGGGCGCGGTCGCGGGGCCGGGAGCGGACTCCGCGAAGACGGTGAGGTCCTCGATCAGCGTGGCCACCGCGGGCGAGGCCAGCCGGACGTACCGGTGCCGGCCCTGCCGCTCCTCGGCCAGCAGCCCGCCCGCGATCAGCCGGGACAGGTGCTCGCTGGCCGTGGACGGCGCGACGCGCGCGTGCCGGGCCAGCTCACCGGCCGTCCAGGCACGGCCGTCGAGCAGGGCGGAGCAGATGGCGGCCCGGGTGGGGTCGGCGAGCAGGGCGGCGAGGGCGGCGAGCGTCATGCCTCCATGGTCGGGGCACGGCGGTGCGTGGATGCCCTGGTGCGGGGGACGGGGCGGTCGCGGCGGCGGGGCCGCGTGGGGGAGCGGAGCCGGGGACATGCCTCCAGGGTCGCCCCGGCACGGTTCGGCCGGGGCCGAAACGACCCGGGGCCACGATGACGGCATGAGCGAAACCACGGTGGTCCCCGGGGCGGCGACCACGACCTTCTCCCGCTACGACGATGTGACGGCGGCCTTGGCCGATCCCGCGCTGGTGCCGCTGCCCGCGGCGGCCCCCGCGCCTGGTGTGCCGGGCGGCGCCCCCGGCACGGTGGCCTGGCTGCGGTCCGCCGTCGCCCGGTTCAGCTCCGGGGAACCGCACGCCCGGCGCCGGGCGCTGGTGCTGGCCGACCTGGAGCGGCTGGACCCGGACCGGCTGCGGGTGGCCGCGGCCGGCGGCTTCGAGTCCGACGTCCGGCTGCGGGTCGTCCGGGTGCTCGCGGCGGAGCTCGGCCTGGCCGACCCGGAGGCCGTGGCGCGGGACGTCGCGACGGTGTCCCGGGCGTACTTCACCGACGCGCCGGCCTGTTCGGCGGTGGACGGCACGGTGGTGGACCCGGCCGCGGACCCGGCGATGGACGGCGCGGCGGTGGACGGCGCGCCGGCCGACCCGGTGGCCGATGCGGCGGTGGCCCGGCTGCTGCCCGCGATGGGGGACCGGGACGAGGAGACCGCCGCGAACCGGATCGGCCTGCTCGTCCAGGCCTGCGACGCCACCGCCGCGCTGGTCGAGGGCGCCCGCCGGCACGAGGACGGGTTGGCCGGCGTGCTGCGCACGGACCCGCCGGTCCGGACGATGCGGCGGATCGCCGTCCGGGCGACCGAGGTCGGTGGGGTCGCGGTGCCGGTCGGGACGCGGGTCCTGCTCGACATCGCCGCCGCCCAGGCCGGGGCGCCGGCCGGGGTCGCGCTCACCTTCGGTGCCCCGCCCCGGAGTTGCCCGGGCCGCTCGCAGGCCCTGGTGATCGCCGAGGGCATCCTGTACGGCGCCTCCGATCCGGCGGATACCGGGACGCCGCCGTCGACCCCGGACCTCGACAAGGCCGAACTGGCCGTCCTGGTACCGGAGATGGTCGCTTACGTGCTCGCCCTGGCGGTCGGCTGGACGGCCTGGGACGGCCGTCCGATCGTCAACGCCGACGGCCGAACCTACGCGCCGCACAAGGCCGTTCGCCGCATCACCGACCATCTCGTCGACCACCTCGCCGAGGTGGAGGCCCGGCTGGTCGGCGAACCGACCGAGCCCGACCGCTGGCACGCCTCCAACGCCACCACCCCGGCCGACCTGGCCCCGTTCACCACCGCCGATCTGGACGAGGCCCGGAGCCGGCTGACCAGGCTGGCCGGGATCTGGTCCCGGCGGGTCGCGGCGCTGCCGGACGAACGGCTGGACGACTCCCCGGGGACGGGCTGGAGCTTCCGGCAGATCGTCTGCCACGTCTCCGAGGCCGGGTACTACTACGCGGACTCGGTCGGGAGCCTGGCGGGTGCGAGGGGCGGCGCCGCGGATCCGGCGTGGGTGACCGACGGCCCGACGTGGGTGATCGACAGTCCGACGTGGGTGACCGACAGTCCGGCGGACCCGACCGGACACCGTGCGAACGAGCCGATGGAGACGACCCGATGACCCCCTTCGCCGCCCTGCACCACCGCCCCGGGCGCCCGCTGCTGCTCCCCAACGCCTGGGACCACGCCTCGGCCGTCGCCCTCGCCGCCCAGGGCCACCCCGCGATCGGCACCACCAGCCTGGGCGTGGCGGCCGTCGCCGGCCTCCCCGACGGCGCCTCCGCCACCCGCGCGGAGACCGTACGGCTGGCGCGCCGGCTCGGTCACGGCGGCTTCCTGCTCAGCGTCGACGCGGAGTCCGGGTTCAGCGACGACCCGGACGAAGTCGCCGAGCTGGCCGTGGAGTTGGCCGAGGCCGGCGCGGTCGGCATCAACCTGGAGGACGGCCGGGCGGACGGCACGCTGGCCCCGTCCGCCCGCCACGCCGCGAAGATCGCCGCGGTGAAGGCGGCCGCCCCGGAGCTGTTCGTCAACGCCCGTACCGACACCTACTGGTGCGGGCAGGACGCCCCCGAGGCGGAGACGCTCCGCCGCCTGGACGCCTACCAACAGGCGGGCGCGGACGGCGTGTTCGTCCCCGGGCTGACCGGTCCGGCGGCGATCGGCCGATTGGTCGGTGCGCTCGCCGTCCCGCTCAACATCCTCTGGACGCCGACCGGCCCGGGCCTCGCCGAGCTGGCCGGGCTCGGGGTGGCCCGGGTCAGCCTCGGGTCGCTGCTGTACCGCGCGGCACTGGCGGCGGCGGTGGCCACGGCGGCGGCCGTCGCGGCGGGGGAGCCGGTCGGTCCGGTGCCGGGGTACGCGGAGGTGCAGGCGCTCAGCGGGAGCTGAGCCGCGCGGTCGGGGCGGCGCTGGGCCGTGCGGCCGGGCGGGAGGCGGCACGTCGGGCGGGGGCGGCTCCCCGGGGGCTCAGTGCTGTCCGCGGGCCGTCCTGGCCGCTTCGATCCCGTCCAGGATGACGTTGACGCCCCGGGCGAAGGTGCTGTCCCGGCCTCCGGCGACCTCGTCCGGAACCGAGGTGGTGTACAGCCGGTGCAGCCGCGGGAAGTCCTTGGTGGCCTCCGTGACGACGGGCAGCAGCCGGTTCATCCACTCCTGCTCGTCCTGGCCGCTGCGGGCCAGCGCGGCCAGCCAGGCGGCCTCCACGCAGGCGGTCCCGATGGTGTAGCCCATGACCGCGTTCATCGCGTCGTTCGCCTCGACGATCTCGAAGCCGGCCGCCTCCAGGACGTCCAGCAGGGCTTCGGAGAGCCGCATCCAGTTGGGGCCGAGGTAGATCATCCCGACGTCTCCGATCACCCCGACCATCCACGGGTGGCGGATGATGGCCGTGCGCATGCTCTCGGCGCACTCCGCGATCTTCGCGCGCCAGACCTTCGGCTCCTCGGACCCCTCGGCCGAGGGGTGCGGGAGGGTGCCGAAGACCTGGTCGACGACCAGGGCGAGCAGCTCGTCCTTGTTGGCGACGTGGGTGTAGAGCGAGGTGGCGCCGGCGTTCAGCCGGGCGGCGAGCTTGCGCATGCTCAGCGCCTCGATGCCGCCGGAGTCCAGCAGCGCGAAGGCCTCGGCGACGATCTGTTCGCGGCTGAGGGCGGGCTGTTCCCGCCGTCGCTCGGGGCGGTTCCACGGCATGGGGATGCCCGGGGTCGCGCCGTCCTCTGTCCTGGCCGCCATCGGGCCCTCCTCACCAATCGTCCGGATCCGGTCCGGTTCGGCGCCGCTCGCCACGGGTTGATGCGAACAGTGTACGGGGAGACGAACAGCGTGCGGAGATCGAACGGTGTGCGGCGTTGCGAACAGTGTGCGGTGTCCGTACAGTGTTCGGAGCGGCGCACACCGTTCCCCTGGGGACGGAGGACGGTGTGCCCGCGACGACTTCCGCGCGGCTCCGGCGTCACAGCCCGGCCCGCGCGCCCGTTCCGACGCTCGACGCCCGAGCTCGGAGCCTGACGCTCTCAGTCCGAAGTTCGAAGGGGGAAACGCCGTGGAACGTCATCCGCAGCGCTGGCTCATCCTGGTCGTGCTCTGTCTCAGCAGCCTGGTGCTGGTGATCGACAACATGGTGCTCACGGTGTCCATCCCGCCGATCGCGGAGGACCTCAAGGCCGGGGCGCAGGACATCCAGTGGATCATCGACTCGTACATCCTGGTCTTCGCCGGCCTGCTGCTCACCTCCGGCAGCCTCTCCGACCGCTTCGGACGGCGGAAGGTGATGATCGTCGGGCTGGCGCTGTTCGGCGCCGCCTCACTGGTCGCGGCGTACGCCGGCAGCCCCGGTGAGCTGATAGCCGGGCGCGTCCTGATGGGCGTCGGCGGCGCGCTGGTCATGCCGAGCACGCTCTCCATCCTGATCACCGTCTTCGACGACGAGGAGCGCCCGAAGGCGATCGCCGCGTGGACCGCGGTGGCCATGGTCGGCCTGGTCGGCGGTCCGGTGCTGGGCGGCGCGCTGATCGCGCACTTCTGGTGGGGCGCGGTCTTCCTGCTCAACGTGCCGATCGCGGCCGTCGCCATCGTCGCCGCGGTGCTGCTGATGCCGGAGTCCAAGGGACCGTGGCGCCGCCCCGACCTGCTCGGCATGGTGCTGTCGATGGTCGGCATGACGGCGTTGGTGTGGTCGATCATCGTGCTGCCCCAGGACGGCTTCACCAGCGCGAGCACCCTCGGCGCACTCGCCCTCGCGGTGGCCTCGCTGGTCGGCTTCGCCGTCCGGCAGGTCCGCACCGACTCGCCGATGGTCCCGATCAAGCTGTTCCGCAACCGGGTCTTCACCGGCGCCAGCTTCTCGCTCATCCTGCTGACCTTCGCGACCGGCGGGCTGATGCTGGTCCTCACCCAGTACCTCCAGTTCGTGCTGGAGTTCTCGCCCACCGACACCGGCCTCGCCTTCATCCCGCTGGCCATCGCCTCGCTGGTGTTCAACGCGCTGGGCGCGGTGCTCGGCAAGAAGGTCCCGGCGCGGGTGTTCACCTCGATCGGCATGCTGATCATCGCGGGCGGCTTCGGACTGCTCGCCACCCTCTCGGTCGGCGACGGCTTCACCAAGGTCTCCCTGGCCATGCTGGTGCTCGGCATCGGCTCCGGCCTCGCCATGCCGGCCGCCTCCAACGCGCTGATGAGCGCCATCCCCAGTGAGCACGCCGGCGTCGGCTCCGCGCTCAACGACACCATCCAGCAGTCCGGTGCGGCGCTCGGCGTGGCCATCCTCGGCACCGTGCTCTCCAGCACCTACACCGGCGCGATGCCCGCGGCCGCCCCCGCCGCCGCCCGCCACGACATCACCGGCGCGCTCGCGGTGGCCGGCTCCACCGGGGACGGCGGCCTGGTCGCGGCCGCCCGGGAGGCGTTCAACACCGCCACCTCCACCACCTTCACGGCGGGCGGCATCGCGGTCGTCGCGGCGGCGGCGCTCACCCTGGTGCTGATGCGCGACGGCCGGAAGACCGCCGGTACGGGGGCCGAGCCCCCGGCGGTGCCGGAGGCCGAGCCGGTCGCCTGACCGGCCCCTCTCCCCGGGCAGATCGCCCCGGCCGCCTCGTGCGGCCGGGGCCGTCGGCGTCCGCCCGCCGTCCTGTCGTCCTCCTGCCGCTGTCCTGCTGCTGTCCTGCTGCCGTCCGCCCGCCGGGTCCCTGCGGGGCGCGTAGCCTCGGATCATGGAACCGTCCGCCTCGTACCAGGAACGCGCGTGCCGGCTGCCCGGCGCGGTCCTGTGGACGAAGCCAGCCCTCGGGCGTACGGGCGCCGCGCGGGCCGGGCTCGTCCTGCCCGACGGCTGCATGGACCTGCTGTGGACGGAGGGCCGGCTGCTGGTCGCCGGACCGGACACCCGCGCCTTCCACCCCGGCCCCGGACTGCGCGGCCCGTGGGCGGGCGTACGCTTCCGGCCCGGTGCCGCCCCCGCCCTGCTCGGCGTCCCCGCACACGAACTGCGGGACCGCCGCGTCGAGTTGGCCGACCTGCGGTCAGCCGCCGAGGTCCGGCGGCTGACCGGACACATCGACGCGGCCCCCGACCCGGCCGCCGCCCTGGAGGCCCTGGCCCTGCGGCTGGCCGCCGACGCCCAGCCCGAGGACCCCCTGATCCGCGCCGTGGCCGCCTCGCTCGCCGCCGGCCGCTCCGTCGCCGCGACGGCCGAGACGGTCGGCCTCGGCGCCCGCCAACTGCACCGCCGCTCCCTGGCCGCCTTCGGCTACGGCCCCAAGACCCTCGCCCGGATCCTGCGCCTCCAGCGCGCCCTGGCCCTCGCCCGCTCCGGCGTCCCGCAGGCCGAGACGGCGGCCCGGACCGGCTACGCGGACCAGGCCCACCTGGCCCGCGACGTACGGGAGTTGGCGGGCCTGCCGCTGACCGCGCTGCTCTCCTCCTAGGGCCGGTCCTCGAGCGGCGCGAGCAGGTCCACCCCGTTGCCGTCCGGATCGTGCACCACGGCGTACCGCTGCCCCCAGAAGGCGTCCCACGGCTCCAACTCCCCGTGGTACCCGGCGCCGGTCAACTCTCCGTACACCGCGTCCACCTGCGCGGGACTCGCGCAGCGGAACGCCAGTGCGGACCGGCCACCGCCGCTCGGCGGCCGCCAGCCGGGATGGAACGACCGGATGGTGGCCTCGGAATCGAGCACCAGAAGCGGCCCGCCCGGCACCTCGCCCTCGACGTGCGGCTCCCCCTCCGCCCCCTCGGGAAACCCCACCCCCAGCCGCCGGTAGAACCCGACCGAGGCGGCCACATCCGCAACGGCCAGCCCGACGAACGCGAACTGCGGTACACCTGTGCTGTTCATGCCCCCACGCTAGGCACCCCCGCCCCACCCGGTCTTGAACGAATCGGACACCGGCCGGCCGGGGGCCCGGCTACGAGGGCATCACCCCGTGGATGCGGGAGAGGGTGAAGACCCGTTCGGCGTCGCGCAGGTGGCACCAGGCGTGGAGGTAGGGCGCGTCCAGTTCGAGGCGGCTCAGGGTGCGGACGGTCGTGTTGCCCGAGGTGGCGGTGTACTCGACGGTGATCGGCTGCTTCTCGTTGACGGCGTGGGCCAGTTGGCGGACGTCGGTGAAGGACAGGTTGCGCGCGTGCCCGGCGATGATCTCCTCGGTGTCGCTGGCGTAGGGGCGGCCGTCGTCGGGGTCGGGCTCCGGAGCCTCTTGCGGGGCCGCCAGTAGCCGGGCGGCGACGGCTGTCAGGTCGGTGGCGGTCCGGGCGCCCGCGACGCGGACGGCCTTCCGCCGCGCGCCGGCGGGTCGGCGCGGGGTCGGGAGCGGGTTCGTTGCCCGGTGTCGCCGGGTCCGCTCGATGCGGACGGATCCGTCCTGCTCCTCGGCGACGGGGGCGTAGCCCGCCGACCGCAGGGCCGCGAGCGTCTCGTCCGGCGGGGTCCGGCTGATCAGCACCGTCGGAGCCAACTGCCGCAGGCCGAGCGGGGCGAGCCTGCGGTGGGCGGCCAGTTCGGCGAGGAGGGCGGGTTCCGCGCCGTGGATCACGCAGGCCGCGGAGACGACGCGCACCCGGCCGTGGCCGCGCGCGGTGTCGCGGATCAGGTACGCGAGCGGTTGTGGCAGCGGTTCCGTGGTGGCGGCGACGGCGATGGCGGCGAGGTCGGCCGTCAGCGTGTCGGCGGTGTGGCCGGCGTCGAGGGCGCGGCGGACGCTGTCCGGGCTGAACCGCCACACCGACGCCGTACCGGTGGCCTCCCGGTCGGCGACGGAGTCCAGCAGCGTGACGAGGGGCGTCGAGGGCGTGCCGGCGACCACGGCCGTGAGATCGCTGCCGAAGCGGGCGGACCCGGTGGAGGCGGGCAGCAGCCGTCGACAGGCGGCGGCCACCGTGTCCGGGCCGTCGGCGTCCAGGGCCGCCCCGAGCGGGGACAGGGCGCCGAGGGCGAGGACGCCGAGCAGCTCCGATTCGCCGACCAGGGTGGCGAACGGGCTGACGTCCTGGGCGAGTTGGTCGGCGAGCGGACGCTGCCACGCGATCAGCGCCCCCAGGTCCGCCGGGTCGGTCGCCCCCTCACCCGCCGGGAGCCGCGCCGCGGAGGCGAGCAGTCCGTGCCGGGCCTGGACGCAGCCCCCGCGGGGCGGGGCTCCGGCGAGGGCGGGCAGCGCCTTCCCCTCCTCGTCGCGGCTCCCGCCGGGGGTCAGCGGCAGTGTCCACCAGGCGCGGAGGAGCACGGCGAGCCGGTCGGCGGGTTCCTCCTCCGCCCAGCCGTCGTAGGCCTCGGTCGCCGCGACCCGGTCGCCGTCCCGGGCCAGCAGCCCGGCCGCGGCGGCCGACTCCAGCGCGATGCGCACCACGGTGTCGTCGCACTTCGCGGCCTTGCCGAGCCGGGACAGCTCGCGGGCTCCGATCCCGCCGGACTTCAGCCGGGCCGGGGGAGCGGCGGCGCACGCCGCGAGGACGGAGGAGGCGTGGGCGGCGAACGCCATCGCCGCGGCGGCGGCCTCCCGGTCGACGGCCGATCCGGTGACGGGCCGCGTCCGGACCGCGGGCGGGACGGGCGTGAACGGGGCGTGCCAGCCGGTGCCGCGCAGCGCGAGGGCCACCTCCGAGGGCATCCGGGCGGGCCCGTACCAGCGCCCGTCCCGGATCAGCAACCCCCGTTCCAGCGCCCACCGTTCGCCCGGCCCGGGATCCGGCCGCGGGAGGCCGTACAGGATGCGGGCCGACCGCTCCGGCGCCTGCCGCGCACGTTGCTCCAGGAGTTTCCGGGCGGCCGCGGGGGCCTTGGCGACCAGCGCGGTGACCCGGTCCGGATCGCCGTGGTGGTCGATCAGCGCGGCCAGCCGCTTCTGCTTGGTGCCCGTCGACGTGATGCCGACGGCGGCGAGCATGCGGCCCAGATCGGTGGAGGTCGTGTCCGCGAGCAGCCGTGCCAGTGGCGCGTCCAACCCGAGGGGTGCGGCCCACACCTGCCGCAGCGGCGCCGCCACGTGCAGCCGCCCGTCGCCGCCCGGCCACACCAGCGCGCGATCGGCCAACTCCCGCAGTACCGCTTCCAGTTGGTGAGCGCGCTCCCCGTCCGTCGCGTCGAGGAGGTTCGCCAGTACGTCCCGGGTGGCAGGCGCCAGTGCGGCGGCGCCCTCCGCCACCTGGAGTTCGGGCAGCGTGAGTCGGGGGATCGCCAGCGCGACCGAGGCCGGGCGCTGGAGCCGGTCCGCCAGTTCGCCGACCGATCGCGGCTCCGGCTCCACCGCGGCGTCCGGGCGCGAGGCCAGGACCCGTACGACCTGTGCCGCGTCGGCGCCGCGCAGCCACGCGACCAGGGTCGATCCACTTGTCTTGCCGATGGGGAACACCTCACCACAGAGGACGGACGCCGTCCCAGGTCGGAACCGGCCGGGGCTCAAGCATGGCAAACACGGTGTGCCGGCGGGCGGTTCGGGCCGCACGGCGAAGCGACCGGCGGGCGGTTCGGGAGACAGCGAGGGCCCGGGCCGCGGTCGGTGGTCGCGGTCCGGGCCCTCGGGGGCGGGAGCGTACGGGAGCAGCACCCGCGGCAGGGCGGTCAGTGCAGGACGTTCAAGGAGTTGGTGGCGTCGTCGACGAAGTACACGGCGTCGCGGTCGAGGTCGACCGCGAGCCCGAACAGGGCGCCGGCGCCGGGCGGGGTGCCGCTGTCGTCGAGCGTGCGGACGGCGACCTGGTCGCCGGCGGGGGTGGTCTCGACCAGGTTGCCGTCGCCGGAGTTCACCGTGAGGACGTCGCCGCCGGGGGCGACGGCCAGGCCGAGCGGCCCGTTGAGGTTGCCGCCGGTGCTGACGGTGGTGCCGGTGCCGGCGTCGGAGACGCGGTGGACGGCGTCGGGGATCGCGGCGATCCGGTTGGCGAGGGTGTCCGCCACGTAGAGCGTGTCGTCGTGGCCCAGGCCGACGCCGGTCGGGCCGATCACCAGGGCGGCCGGGTCGGTGCGCTGGCCGAAGCCCGAACCGATCCGGGTGGTCGCGATCCGCTGCGGCGGTGCGCCGCCCGGCCGGCACAGGGTGATCCGCAGGACGGTGCCCTGGTCGACCTCGGCCCCGCCGCCCGCGACCGTGCCGTTCAGCAGGTTGGTCACGAACAGCTCGTCGCGGTCGCCGGAGCTGACGGCTGTCATGTCCCACGGGCCGTTGATGCCGTCGCCCGCGATGGTCTCGCGGACCGTTCCGTTGCTGTCCAGCACCAGCAGGCAGCCGGCCTGGACGGTGGCGGAGGTGCCGTCCGTGGTGGGCGTGCTGCCGACCACGACCCAGCCGCCCGGCAGGACGGTCAGCGCCGTCGAGAGCCCGACCCCGCCGGGGCACGGCCCGGGCAGGTGCGCCGGGTCGATCTGGGCGAACGTGCTGACGGCGCCGTCCGGACTCACCTGGACCAGGGTGGTCCCGGTGCCCTGCTGGTTCTGCGCGTTGTTGAAGTTGCTGATCAGGACGTTGCCGCGGTGCAGCCTGCCCGTGCTGTGCCGGATCACGAACGTGCCGTACGGGTTCACGTCCCCGTTCGCGGGCACGGTCGAGGCGACCGGGGACACGGTGTTCAGCGGCCCGAGGAACGGTGCTCGGCCGACGGCGCCCCCCGCCGCCGTGGCGCCGAGCACCACCACGGCGGCGGCGACCACGCCGGCCTGCCCCCAGAACCTCATGCGCGAAGAGTGAAGTCTCATAACGCGAAGTTATGTCGTGGTCGAATCGCCTGGCGCGCGGAGTTCACCCAGCGGGGTCCCGCGGGGACGCCAGGGGTCCGGGCCCGCCTCGCCCGGGAGGGCGCCGCTAG
This sequence comes from Kitasatospora sp. NPDC057518, assembly GCF_042802075.1. NCBI lineage: Bacteria > Bacillati > Actinomycetota > Actinomycetes > Kitasatosporales > Streptomycetaceae > Kitasatospora > Kitasatospora sp. NPDC057518. Next base: position 73 of record NZ_JBHVEU010000261.1, on the reverse strand, counting down.
GGCCTGTGTGATGTTGTGATCAATCTTCGGGTTCTGCCCCGCTCCGGGGCAGAACCCGGTAGGACTGTTGGAT
>NZ_JBHVEU010000260.1:0-12635 GCF_042802075.1 Kitasatospora sp. NPDC057518 | reverse complement strand
CCCGAGGGGAGCCCCGCCTCCGCGCGGTCGACGACCGGAAGACCTAGATGAAGTCGGCCAGCTCGCGCAGCAGCGCGGCCTTCGGACGGGCACCGGTGATGGACTTCACCGGCTCGCCGCCCTGGTAGACGATCAGGGTCGGGATCGAGATGACGCCGTACTTGGCGGCGGTCGCCTGGTTGGCGTCCACGTCGAGCTTGGCGATGGTCAGCTTGTCGCCGTGCTCGGCCGCGATGTCCTCCAGGACCGGGGCGACCTGGCGGCACGGGCCGCACCAGGTGGCCCAGAAGTCGACCAGTACGGGCTTCTCGCTCTCGAGGACGTCCTTCTCGAACGTCGCGTCGGTGACTGTGGTGGTGGCGCCGGCCACGGGAACTCCTCGGGGTTCGGACGGAGGGGGCTGCTGCCAGGAGAACAACGGGTGGGCCCGTTCTGTTTCTGCCCGGCTGGGGCGGGGGTGTTTCACGTGGAACACCCCCGCGGGTGGAGCGGGAAGGGCTCAGACCGCGACGGCGGCGGCCTTGGCCTCCAGGTCGTCCAGCGCGGCCAGGTAGCGCTCGGCGTCCAGGGCGGAGGAGCAGCCGGTGCCGGCGGCCGTGATGGCCTGGCGGTAGGTGTGGTCGACGACGTCGCCGGCGCCGAACACGCCCGGGATGTTGGTGCGGGTCGAGGGGGCGTCGACCTTGAGGTAGCCCTCGGCGTCGAGGTCCAGCTGGCCCTTGAAGAGCTCGGTGCGCGGGTCGTGGCCGATCGCGATGAACAGGCCGGTGACGGCCAGCTCACGGGTCTCGCCGGTGGTGGTGTCGCGCAGGGTGACGCCGGTCAGCTTCGGGTCGCCGTGGATGGCCTCGACCGCGCTGTCCCACTCGAAGCGGATCTTCGGGTCGGCGAAGGCGCGCTCCTGCATCGCCTTGGAGGCGCGCAGGGAGTCCCGGCGGTGGATGATCGTGACGCTCTTGGCGAAGCGGGAGAGGAAGGTCGCCTCCTCCAGCGCGGTGTCGCCGCCGCCGACCACCGCGATGTCCTGGTCGCGGAAGAAGAAGCCGTCGCAGGTCGCGCACCAGGAGACGCCGCGGCCGGAGAGCTTGTCCTCGTTCGGGAGGCCGAGCTTGCGGTGCTGGGAGCCGGTGGTGACGATCACGGCGCGCGCCTTGTGCACGTTGCCCTCGGAGTCGGTGACGGTCTTGACGTCACCGGTGAGGTCGACCGCGACGATGTCGTCGGGGATCAGCTCGGCGCCGAACTTCTCGGCCTGGGCGCGCATGTTGTCCATCAGCTCGGGGCCCATGACGCCGTCCCGGAAGCCCGGGAAGTTCTCGACCTCGGTGGTGTTCATGAGCGCGCCACCAGCGGTGACGGCCCCCTCGAAGACCAGCGGCTTGAGGGAGGCACGGGCCGTGTAGAGCGCGGCCGTGTACCCGGCCGGGCCGGAACCGATGATGATCACGTTACGGACGTCGCTCACTGCTTCTCCTGGTTCGCATCGCGACCCGCGTTTGCTGCGGGGAGGGCGGTCCTGCTCCGCCGCCCGGGACAACGACTGACCAGTGTCTCGCATTCCCAGGCGGATCAGTACCAGCCGCCCGAAGTCCGGAAGCGGCGTGGCGGAGTTGGCGTGGATCGCATGGAAACCGCCGGTCAGTGGCTGGGAACGGCCTGGTGCAGGACGGTCGGGCCGCAGTCGGGGGAGCGCAGGTAGACGTCGACGAAACCGGGCCGGCCGGGCAGCGGGTAGACCAGGACGTCCACCGGGGCGCCCTGGAAGGTGCCCCGGTCGGTGGCCAGCGGGGTGCCGGAGGCCGGGGCCGGGCAGCCCGGCGCGGTGGGGGAGCCGGTGGGGGAGCCCGCGGGGGAGGGCGGGTCGGACTCCGGCCGGCCGCCGGCGGCGGGCAGGGCGCCCTCGGACATGGCGGGCCCGGTGGCCCGCAGCCCCGGGACGTTCTCCGAGCGGGCCAGCAACCGCTGGACCTGGGTGGCGAGTTCGTCCTCGCGGTAGTCGGTGCCGGCGGCCGTGTGCGGGGCCCGGGCGTCGTGGCTGTCGGCGGTGGCGGTCGGGGCGCCGCCCGCGCTGGCCGTCACCGTGCCGGACCGGTCGTCGGGCTGCAGCAGCAGAGCCCCGCCGAGTCCGAGGGCGGCCAGGGCGGCGGCCGTGCCGATCAGCAGGGCGAACCGCCGCCGCCGGGGGCGGCCGGGGCCGGTGGCCGGGCCGGACCGGCCGGCGGGACGCCCCGCGGGCCTGGAGGGCGGGGCGGAGGACGGCGTGAGGGGTGCCGTGGCGGTGCGTACGGGTCGGGCCGGGGCCTCGGGTCGACGGTCGGCCGCGGGGGCCTCCTGCGGCCGCTCGACGGCCTGGCCGGCGCTCCCGGCGGCTTCGGTGGCTTCGGTGACGGCCGCGGCGAGTGCCGCGTCCAGCCGGGCGGCGACGTCGGCCGGCATCGGCGGGGTCTCGACGTCGCCGAGCAGGGCCCGGACCTCGGCGAGCGCGTCGACGGTCTCCCGGCACTCGGCGCAGCCGTCCAGGTGCCGCCGCAGCGCCTCGACGGTGGAAGGGGAGTCGACCAGGCCCTCGGCGAGGTCGGCCAGCTGCTCGACCGGGGGGTGGTCGTCGGCGGGGTCGGGGAAGGAGGGATGGGCGTTCATCGGGTGCTCACGTCTCCTTCCAGCATCGTCCGACCGGTGCTCTGCCCCGTCCCTGTGACGGAGCCGGGGCGCTTCGGGTTCCCCGGGGCGTCCCGGCGCGGCGGGGCCGAGCCGGGGGCGGGCGGTGTTTCACGTGAAACATCGGGCTCGCGCAGGTGCCGGACCAGGGGGAGGAGCCGGGCCCGGCCGCGTGCGCAGCGGCTCTTCACCGTGCCCACCGGGACGCCCAGCAGCTCGGCGGCCTCGGCCACCGGGTAGCCCTGCATGTCGACCAGCACCAGGGCGGCCCGCTGTTCGGCGGGCAGTTCGGCGAGCGCCGCGGTCAGCTCCCGGTGCAGCTCGGCCCGGACCACCGGGGAGTCGGCCGGCTCGGCGGCGCCGACCAGGGTGTCCAGCCGCTGCGGGTCATCGTCGAGCGGGGTGGTGCGCCGGGTGGCGCTGCGCCGGGCGCGGTCCAGGCAGGCGTTGACCACGATCCGGTGCAGCCAGGTGGTGACCGCCGAGCGGCCCTGGAAGCCGGCGGCGGCGCGGAAGGCGGACACCAGGGCGTCCTGGAGGGCGTCGGCGGCCTCCTCGCGGTCGCCCAGGGTGCGCAGGGCGACCGCCCAGAGCCGGTCGCGGTGGCGGTCCACCAGCAGGCCGAAGGCCGCCGGGTCGCCGGCGACGTGCCGGGCGAGCAGCGCCGCGTCGTCGTCCGCCACCGTCACCCCCCTCTGCCGTCGTGCCGTCGTGCCGGGGCCGTCCGCCCCGGGTCAGCCGGAGACCTTGACCTCGGCGACGTGGCCCCGGTACTTGCCGTCGGCATCCTTCGCCAGACCGGTCAGCCAGATCAAGAGGTACCGCGTGGTGGTCGGGGAGTCGAGGGCGTACTCGACATTGGTCCCGGTCTTCTTGCCCACGACGGTGAAGGCGTCCGGCTTGGCCTGCAGCGGGTTGCCGGCGGCGGCCGCGGTGGGCACCCGCAGCTCCGCGGACTGCTCGCCGCCGGAGAACAGGACGCTCACCGAGGAGACCGGCTGCGGTGAGCCGAGGTCGATCAGCAGACCGGTGCCGGACTTGAGCGCGGGCGGCTTGGGCCCGAGCTGGTCGACGTACCAGCCGGTGGTCCAGGAGGTGTTCGCGTCGTTGTCGATCGCCTTCCCGATGCTCTCGGTGCCCTCGGGCCCGTCGCCCAGCGGGTTGTACGACTGCGCCTCCTTGATGGCGATCGACACCGGGTTGTGGGTGCTCGCCTGGGGGCTCGGCGCGGTGCTGCTGGCCGAGGTCAGCGGGGACGCGGTGGCTGCCCCGGTGTGGCGCAGGCTGTCGACGAACTGCCAGGAGGCGACGCCGATCGCGCCCAGCGCGACCGTCCACGCGGTGGCCTTGACCACCCGGCGCAGCCGCCGCCGGGTGCGGGTGCGCCGGGAGGGGGCCGGGCGGGAGGAGGCCGGCAGCGGGGAGACGGTGGTGTCGGCGACCCGGGTCGGGTTGGGCGCGGTGGGCAGCGCGTGGGTGTTGTGCCGGGGCGGGGCCGGGAAGGCGGGCAGCTCCGGCGCGGGCTGGCGGATCTTGGGCAGCTTGGCGATCGCCCGGACCAGTTCCTCCGGGGTGGTGATCGGCTGGGCGTGGTGCGGCGGCTGGTCGAACAGGGCCCGCGCGGCGAGCTCGGACAGGCCCTTGTGGACCCCGGCGCGGACCTGGTCCGGCGCGGCGTTCTGGAGGCCCTTGGGCAGGCCCTGGAGGTCGTAGCGGTCCTCCGGGTACGGCCAGCGGTGGGTGAGCGCGGCGAACAGCAGTGCGCCGATCGCGCGGGTGTCGGCCCGCTGGGCGTCCTCGGCGTCCTCGGCGGGCAGCCCGCGCAGGGCGGCGTCCACCGCGATGCCGTTGATCCGGTACTGGCCGCTGTCGGTGCGCAGCACGCAGCGCGGGGTGAGCCGCAGGTGGGCCTGGCCGCGCCGGTGGGCGGCCGCGACGGCGTCGGCGACCTGGCGGACCATCTGGTACGCCTCGTGCGGCTCCATCGGGCCGTTGGCGAGCAGCCTGGCCAGGTCGGAGGAGTGCGGCAGCCACTCCCGCACGACGTAGACCAGCTCGCCCTCGTGGACGGCGTCCAGCACCTGGACGAAGCGCGGATCGCCGAGCAGGGCGGCGGACTTGGCCGCGGCCAGCACCTTGCGGGCCCGCTGGTGGCCGGAGGCCATCAGGTGGACGCCGACCGCCCGGCGCAGCTTCTCGTCGACGGCGCGCCAGCTGCTGAAGGTCTCGGTCTGGGAGATGCACTCCTCCAGCCGGTACCGGTGGCCGATCATGTCCCCGCTGCGGCGCTGCGGGGCGGGGAGGGTGCGCGGGAGGGTGGCGGTGTCGCGCGGGTCGACCGTGGGCTGCGGGTCGGTGGGGCGGCGCGCGGGGCGGGTGGGCTCGGGGGCGGGCTTCTTCCGGGGGGACCCGGCGGCCAGTTCGGCGCGCAGCTCCTGGACCGAGAGCGGGGCGGTGATCTCCGAGGTCTCCTCGCCGGCGGCGGGCTCCGGGCCCGCGGCCGGCGCGTCGTCGCGGTCCCGGTCCTCGCCCCGGCCCTTCTCCCCGTCCTGGTCGGTGTTCTCGTCCGCGTCGGGGCGCCCGGGGGCGGCGGCAGCGGTGGGGGCGGCGGGGGCGCCCTCGCGGGCGTCCGCGGAGGTGCTCTCGCCGGCGTCGTCCGAGCCCGCGAGCTCGTCGATCGCCGCGGCCAGCGCGGCCTCGTCCGTCGCCGCGTCAGCTGCTGACGTGTCGACGACCGCCTTGGTGCCATCAGCCACCGTGGTCCTGCCTCCCCTTGTGTCGCCGCGGCTTGAGAGAGTCGCTGGAGCCCTAGGGTCGGCGGCCCTGTGCTCCAGGACAATTGTGCCCACTCTTCTCCACCGGGTACGACCGCTGAGACGTCCGCTCGGTTGCATACGGGTGGAGAGATGTGGTGCAGATCCGACACCTGGTCGCCATCCGGCGGTCGGGCGGACCCGAACCAACCGGTGGCCCAGCACTCGGCCGGACGAGCGGAGGAGCCTTCTGCTCCGGTTGACGCCCGGTCAGGGCGCCCGCTCGTCCGGCCGGTGGTCGGGCGGTCAGCGGCCCAGTCGGCCGCGGACCATGCCCAGCATGGAGTTCAGCTCCTCGATCCGCAGGCGCTTCGCGATGAGCACGAAGACCGCCAGCTGGAGGCCGCCGGCCACGACCAGGGCCGCCACGCTGCCCGGCCAGCCGCCGAGCACCTGCTGGACGCCCAGGCTGGCGCCGAGGCCGACCAGGGCGGCCGGGACGCAGGCGGCGGCCAGCCGGCTGTACGTCCGGCCGATCCGCTTGGTGTCCAGCCCGCCGATCCGCTTCTTCAGCTTCGGCATCGCGACCATCACCCCGATGGCGTAGGCCAGGCCGTAGCCGAAGGCGAGGCCGGTCACCGTCCACTCGGAGGGCAGCACCAGCCAGCACAGCAGCGCGAAGCCGGCCTGGCAGGCGGCGACCCAGACGGTGTTGTAGAACGGCGTCCGGGTGTCCTCGTAGGCGTAGAAGCCGCGCAGCATCACGTACTGGGCGGAGTACGGGATCAGGCCCAGCGCGAACGCGGAGAGCATCAGACCGACGTTGGTGGCGTCGTTCAGGACGGTGTCGTTGCCGCCGATCGCGTAGATCGCCCGGCCGACCACCGGGCCGAGCGACAGGAACAGGAAGGCCGCCGGGACGACCGCCACCGCGGTGGTGCGCAGACCGTAGGAGATGTCGTCGCGCACGGCACCGGCGTCCTCGTCGGCCGCCGCCCGGGAGAGCCGGGGGAGCACCGCGCTCATGATCGAGACGGTGATCACGGCCTGCGGGAGCTGCCAGATCAGCAGCGCGTTGGAGAACGCGGCCAGGCCGACGCCGTTGTGGCCGGCCGCCGCCGCGGCGGCGCCCGCCTTGGTGGACAGCTGGGTGATCACCAGGTAGCCGGCCTGGTTGGCGAGCACGAAGAAGAACGTCCACTTGGCCAGCCGGGCGGCCTTGCCCAGGCCGTGGCCGCGCCAGTCGAAGCGGGGCCGGAAGCGGAACCCGGCGGCCCGCAGGTACGGGATCATCGCCAGCGACTGGACGCCCAGACCGATCAGGGTGCCGAGGCCGAGCAGCCGCACGCCCTCGGGGGAGATGCCCTCCGGGGTGACCTGGGTGGTGCCGAACCCGCCGTAGACCCAGATGTAGGCGGAGAAGGTGAAGATCACCACGATGTTGTTCAGGACCGGCGTCCACATCATCGCGCCGAAGCGGCCGCGGGCGTTGAGGATCTGGCCCATCACCACGTGGATGCCCATGAAGAAGATGGTCGGCAGGCAGTAGCGGGCCATCGCCACCGTGGTCTCGGCGCGCTCCGGGTTGGCCATCATCGGCTGGGCGATCAGCCGCACCAGCACGGGCGCTCCGAGCACCGCCAGGAAGACCACGCCGCCGAGCCCGACCATCACCAGGGTGAGCAGCCGGTTGGCGTACGCGGTGCCGCCGTCCTCGTCGTTCTTCATGCTGCGCACCAGCTGCGGCACGAAGACCGCGTTCAGCGCGCCGCCGCCGATCAGGATGTACAGCAGGGTCGGCAGGGTGTTCGCGGCGTTGTACGAGTCACCCATGATGCCGACGCCGATGGCCGCGGTGATCACCATGGTCCGGACGAAGCCGGTGCCGCGGGAGACCAGCGTGCCGGCCGCCATGATCGCGCTGGAGTTCAGCAGGTTGGAGACCTTGCCGCCGCCGGCCGTCTTGCCGGGCTCGGCGGCGGGGGCGGGCGCCTGCTCGGCGGCCCGCTCCTCGGCGACGATGTCCGCCAGCGGCTCGACCGCCGGGGGCACCGCGACGGCGGCCACCTGCATGGTGGCCTCCGCCTCGGAGAGCGGCGGGTCGAACTCGATCGGCGGCACGAAGTGCTGCTGCCCGCCCGGAGCGGCGCCGTACGGGGGCTGCCCCGGGTGGCCGCCCATCGGCGGGTACGGCGCGGGGCCGGGCGGAGGGCCGGGCTGGGGGGCCGGGGCGGGCTGCGGGACCGGCGGCTGGACCGCGGCCTGCGCCTCGCGGCCGCCGAACAGCCCGTCCACCCCGACGTACTCGGTGGTCTCGGTGTCCCAGGCGGAGTGCGCCGGGCCGGGCTGCCACTGCTGCCGGGGCTGCTCGACGCCGCCCCAGTGGCCGCCGGCGGCCTGCGCCGGGGCCGGCTCCTGCGGCCAGGCGGGCTGCACCGGGGTGTCCCAGCCGGGCTGCACCGGCGGCACCGGGGCCCCGAAGTGCTCCGGGGCCTGGTACGGGGTCGGCGGCACCGGCGTCGGGTAGCCGACGCCCTGCGGCGGCAGCTGCGGCGGCACGTCGTACGCGGCGGCCGGCGGCTGGGGCGCGGCGGGCCGACCGGCCCGCAGACCGTACGGGTCCTGGCCGTCCTGGGGGTTCCCGTACGCGTCCACCGCGTACGGGTCCTGGGCGTAGGTGTCGGCCACGTACCAGTCGCCGGACGGCGACTCGGCGCCCGGCCGGCTCTCACCGCGGCCCGACGGCCGCTCCTCGCTGCGCCCGGTCATGTCACCTCTTCGCTGTCGTGGGGGGAGGCCGGCCCGGCAAGGCAGGGGGTCGGCGGTATCAAGGACCAACCTTCTCATCACCGGCGGCCCGATCCCGGCCATCCGGGCTGCTGCCACGCGGTGTCTGCGCGGGACCGTCACCAGGGGTGTCGTCCGTCCCGTCGGTCCCGTCCGCCGCCGGGGCCCCCTTCGCGGTGTCCTCCGCCGGGGCCCGCGGGGCGGGCTCCGCCGCCGCGGCGCCGCCCGCCGCCGCGGCGTCCCCGAGCGGGGCGTCGCCGACCGGCTGGTCGCCGTCCTCGTGCGGCTGCCCGCCGAGGCGCTTGCGCTGGCGCACGAAGCGCAGCGCGGCCAGCAGCAGCAGGACGCCGGCGCCCGCGAAGACGTACAGCACGCCGTTGGTCACCGAGGTGACCTCCACCGTGAACTTCTGCGCCTCGCCGTACGGCCGGGAGTCGGGGCCGGTGGTCCACAGCTGGGCGGTCATCGCGACCGGCCCGTTGTTGTGCGCCTCGGCGTTGAAGCGCAGCGTCACGCTCTGCGAGGCCGGGAGGACCAGCTCCTCCTCCTTGCTCACCCGCAGCCTGTTCGGCTGGGCCGAGGTGAGCACCAGCTTCAGGTTGGTGACCGTCTGGGTCAGGTCGTTGCGGACGCTGACCTGGAGCAGGCCGGACTCGCCGGCCAGGGTGACCACGTTCTTCCTCGGTACCTGGACGGCCTTGGTCAGCTCCTTCAGGTACCCCGTGACGCCGGCCCGGTAGGTGCTCCCGGCCGGCGGCTGGCTGCGCCACTCGGTGGACAGCGAGCGGACCATCGCGGCGCTGAACGGGCCGCGCACCCGCTGCGGCAGGGTGAGCACCCGCATCAGGGTGTCCAGGTCGTGCTGGATGTCGTCGGTGCGGCTCAGGTCGGCCGCCGGCAGCTCCGAGGCGCGGATCTGGGTCGGGTAGTCGGTGGGCGCCGGGACGGCGGTGTTGGCCTTCGGGTCGGCCGCGGACTGGGCCACCGCGTCCAGCTTGACCGAGGAGATCCACTTGCCGTCCGCCGTCTGGAGGGCGTTCGCCAGCGCCTTGGCGCCGGCGGTGCTCAGCTCGCGGGGCGGCAGGACGAGCAGCCCGCGCTGGTTCTGCGGCTGCTCGTGGGTGATCGCGAAGGTCTCGGCGAGGAAGCGCTGGGTGGCGTCGGTCTGCGCCTGCGGGCTGCTCAGGTCCTTGTCGAAGAGCGCGGAGACGGTCTCGTCGGCCACCACGGCGCTCTGCCCGCCGCCGATCGGGCGGACCGCGGTCGGGGTGTAGGTGAGCGAGTCCGGCTCCGGCATGCTCGCGCCGTCGACCAGCACCAGCCCGTTGCCGGACTGCTGGGCGAGGGCGGCGATCTGCTGGTCGAGGTAGCCCCGGTACGGCCAGGCGACGTCCGAGCGGGTGTCCACGGAGAGCCGGCCCTCGACGGTCAGCCGGCCGGCCGTGGACGCCTTGCTCAGCGCGGTGGTCATCCCGGCCAGGTCGGAGCCGTTGTGGGCGATCGAGGCGAGGTCCGGGTCGGCGTACGGCAGCGAGACCACCTGGCTGCCCGGCTTGGCGACGGCGGCCCGCAGCTTGTCCAGCCAGGCGACGGCGGCGGCCGAGGCGGGCACCTGGACGGTGTTGTCGTCCTTGGCGGACTTGCCCGCCGCCTCGGTGCCCGGCTTCTGCACCCGGTAGGGCTTGGTCATCGCGAGCGCGGCGTCCAGCAGGTCCGGGTCGATCACCCAGGTCAGGCCGTTCAGCTTCGCGCCGGTGTCGACCAGCTCGTACAGCCGGCCGCCCGGGGCGAACTCGCCGGCCAGGCTGTCGTCGCGCAGCACCGGGGTCGGCTGGTCGCTGTTGTCGGCGGTGGTCTGGGCGGCCAGCACCGGCGCGTGCACCAGCGGCCAGATCGTGGCGACCTTCGTCGGCTGCGCCTCGGCGCCGCCCGGGTTGTACGGCAGGAAGGTCCGGGCGATGCCCAGGGCGCGGTCGCGCGGGTTGTCGCCGGTCCCGCCCCAGGCGTCCACCGCGAGCTCGTACGCGCCGCTCGCGGAGAAGCCGAGGTCGCTCACCGCGACGCTCAGGGTGTACGGCTGGCTCTGCCCCGGGTTCAGCTCCGGCAGGGCGTACTGCGGGCTGTCCAGCTCCACGCCGTCCTTGCTGTCCGGCGTGGAGCGGTCGGCCACGTTGGCCAGGTCGCTGCGCCGGTCCAGCGGTTTGCCGGAGTACGGCTTGCGGACGGCCGCGTGGGCGCCCTTGATCGCCGACTTGCCGGCGTTGGTGACCTGGCCGGTGATCGTCACGATCCCGCCCGGGGCGGCCACCTGCGGGTTCAGCGTGTCGATGGTCATCACCACCGGGTACTCGGCCGTGGCGGTGGAGTCGCCGGCCGGCCGGACGTTGCCGCCGGCGGGCAGCGCACCGGCCGGGGAGGCCGTGAAGAGGGTCAGGGCGGCCGCGCAGGCGGCGGCCAGGCGCCGGCCCGCACGGCGCGCCCGGCGGGCCGGATGGCGCCCCCCGGCGGGGCGCTCGGCCCGTCCAGGCTGTCGGTGCGCCCCCAGGCCCGAGTGCCGTGCCGGCTCACTCACTCGCTTCGCCCTCGCCGTTCTCGATCGTTCGCTGCTGATGCTGTCCGTCCGGCGCGGTCCGCCCGACGGTCTTCGCTTGACTCTGGTGGAGCTCTTCGCCCGACGCCGTCGCCGCACCGCTGCCACGGGGATCCCGCGGACGGCGGCGGCGCGCGGCACCGCATCCCCTGTCCGGTGCCCGAGACTCGTCCACCGGCATGGTAACGATGCAGCCCGCGGCGCAGTGTTGCGGGCTGTGGGGTGAGACGCCCAGAACGCGCGGGCGGTTGACCTGTCGGGGCACGTACCCTTGTGAGCCGTGTCCACTGCCAATGAGCCCACCGCGCGCACCGACCGTTCCAGCACCGACGTCCAGGTCGTCCCAGGGCTGAGCGAGGCCCAGACGCTCGGCCTCCAAGAGCTGCTGCGGGTGTCGCCGGTCGCCGACGAGATCGCCCGCCGGTTCCAGGCGGCCGGTCACCGGCTGGCGCTGGTCGGCGGGTCCGTCCGGGACGCGCTGCTCGGCCGGCTCGGCAACGACCTGGACTTCACCACCGACGCCCGTCCGCAGCAGGTGCTCAAGCTGGTCAAGGGCTGGGCGGACGCGGTCTGGGACGTCGGCATCGCCTTCGGCACGGTCGGCGCCCGCAAGGACACCCCCGAGGGCTCCTTCCTGATCGAGATCACCACCTACCGCTCCGAGGCGTACGACCGCACCTCGCGCAAGCCCGAGGTCAGCTACGGCGACACCATCGGGGAGGACCTGGTCCGCCGGGACTTCACGGTCAACGCGATGGCCGTCGACCTGCCCGGCCGCGGCTTCGTCGACCCGCACCACGGCCTGGAGGACCTGGAGGCCCGGGTGCTGCGCACCCCCGCCACCCCCGAGGAGTCCTTCTCCGACGACCCGCTGCGGATGATGCGGGCCGCCCGCTTCGCCGCCCAGCTGGACTTCGACCCGGCGCCCGAGGTGGTCGCCGCGATGACCGCGATGGCCGAGCGGCTCACCATCGTCTCCGCCGAGCGGATCCAGGCCGAGCTGAACAAGCTGCTGCTGGCCAAGCACCCGGTGAAGGGCCTGCGGCTGCTGGTCGACACCGGCCTGGCCGGGTACGTGCTGCCCGAGCTGCCCGCGCTGCGGCTGGAGCGGGACGAGCACCACCGGCACAAGGACGTCTACGAGCACTCGCTGACCGTCCTGGAGCAGGCCATCGACCTGGAGCAGGACGGCCCGGACCTCACCCTGCGGCTGGCCGCGCTGCTGCACGACATCGGCAAGCCGCGCACCCGCCGCTTCGAGTCGGACGGCCGGGTCTCCTTCCACCACCACGAGGTGGTCGGCGCCAAGATGACCCGCAAGCGGATGCGCGAGCTCAAGTACTCCAAGGAGCTCACCGAGGACGTCTCGCGCCTGGTCGAGCTGCACCTGCGCTTCCACGGCTACGGCGGCGGCGAGTGGACCGACTCCGCGGTGCGCCGCTACATCACCGACGCCGGGCCGCTGCTGGAGCGCCTGCACAAGCTGACCCGCTCCGACTGCACCACCCGCAACAAGAAGAAGGCGGCCGCGCTCTCCCGCACCTACGACGGCCTGGAGACCCGGATCGGCGAGCTGAAGGAGCAGGAGCAGCTGGACGCCGTCCGCCCGGCGCTGGACGGCAACCAGATCATGGAGCTGCTCGGCCTCAAGCCCGGCCCGCAGGTCGGCAAGGCGTACAAGCACATGCTCGAACTCCGGCTGGAGCACGGCCCGATGGAGCACGACGAGGCGGTCGGGGCGCTGCGGGCCTGGTGGGCCGAGCAGCAGGGCTGAGCCCGGCTCCGGACGGCGCGACGGCGCCACGGGAGCTCCGGGCACGACGAGAGGGGTGGCCCCGGCCGAGCGC
>NZ_JBHVEU010000259.1:0-12722 GCF_042802075.1 Kitasatospora sp. NPDC057518 | reverse complement strand
TCCTGGAGCAGCTCGGCCGCGGCCGGTTCACCCCCGGCGAGTCGATCAACGAGGTCCAGCTCGCCGAGGAACTGGGCGTGAGCCGAACCCCCCTGCGCGAGGCCCTGATCAGCCTGGAGCGCGAGGGCATCATCACCAGCGAACGCGGCAAGGGCTTCCGCTTCGCCCCCACCGGCAAACAGGAGTTCCTCGACCTCACCGCGATCGTCATCGCCCTGGAGTCGCTGGCCCTGCGCACCTCCGACCCGGCCCACCTGGCGGAGATCGCCCCCCGGCTGCTCGCCGAGGCCCGCGCCTTCTCCGCCCCGCAGGCCCCGCACGGCACGATAGAGCGCCACGACGACGCCTGGCACGCCCTGCTGCTCTCCGGCTGCGCCAACGCCCGGCTGCGCGAGATGATCGACTCGCTGAAGCTCACCCTGCACCGCTACGAGCGGGTGGTGGTCGGCGACCACGAGATCCTGGAGCGCGCCGCCGAGGAGCACGAGCGGATCGCCCAGTGCCTGCTGGACGGCGACATCGACCAGGCCGTCGCCGCACTGGAGGCCAACTGGACCGGCGGCATGGAACGCATCCTGCACCGGCTGCCCCCGGTCGCCGCGTTCTGAGCCGCCTGCCCCGGGCGCCGCGTTCCGAGCCGGTCGCCGCACTCCGGGCCGGCCCGTCAGCCCAGCAGTTCCGGGACGCCCGGGGCGAGCCAGTGCAGCCGGTCGGCCAGGCCGGCCGCCTCGAACCGCGCGGTGGTCTCCGCCCGCCCCTCGGTGAAGTGCTCCCACGAGGTGTAGTGGACGGGGACGACCCGGCGGGCACCGAGCGAGGCGGTGAGCGTGGCGGCCTGCGCCCCGTCCATGGTGATCAGCGCACCGCCGCCGAAGGCCTCGATCCGGGCCGCGCCGAGGTGCAGGAAGGCCGTACCGATCCGGAACTTCCGCCCCACCGCGTCCAGTTCGGGGATGTGCACGGTGTCGCCCGACACGTAGAGCGCCTCCTCCTCGCCGGGCACCTCGACCACGAAGCCGGTCACGTCCCCGACCGGACCGTGCAGACCCGGCGTACCGGTCACCCGCAGGGTCCGGCCGTCCACCGTCAGGGTGCGGCTCTGCCAGGGCGCCAGCCCGAGCGCGCCGCCGCCGAGCCGGGCGGCCCCGCTGACGGTGGTCAGCACCGGCCGCCCGGCGAGCAGGGTCCGGCCGGTGGCGTCCAGGTTGTCCGGGTGCTCGTCGTGGCTGAGCAGCACGGCGTCCACCGGCGGCACCTCGTGCGCGCCGATCGCCGGAGCACCCGTGCTACGCAGAACCACCGGGTCGTGCCGGTACTCGGCCGGAGCCGGATCGAAGACGGGGTCGGTGAGCAGCCGCAGCCCGCCGACCTCCAGCAGGACGGTCGCGGTGCCGATGTGGGTGGCCTTGATCTTCACAGTGTTCTTTCCCTCGCAGTGAATTGACGTTGGGTCAGTTGTCGGTCCGGACCCGGAACCGGCTCCGGTAGTCCCCCGGCGTGGTGGAGAGCCGGTCCCGGAACACCCGGTGCAGGGTCTCGACGGAGCCGAAGCCGCAGGCCCGGGCGACCCCGGGCAGCGGGTGGTCGGTGCGCTCCATCAGCCGGCGCGCCGCCTCCAGCCGCAGCTCCTCGACGTACGCCCCGGGCGTCGTACCGGTCTCCGTACGGAACACCCGGGCGAAGTGCCGCTCGCTCATGGCGAGCCGGCCGGCGAGGGCGGGCACCGACAGGTCGGCGTCCAGGTGCTCGCCGATCCAGCGGCGCAGGTCCCGCAGGTCCGCCCGGCCGCCCGGGCGGTGGGCCAGCGGGACGCTGAACTGGCTCTGGCCGCCCGGGCGTTGCAGGTACATCACCATGATCCTGGCGATCTCCAGCGCGAGGTCGTCGCCGTGGTCCTCGGCGACCAGCGCCAGGGTGAGGTCCATCGAGGTGCTCAGGCCGGCGCTGGTCCACATCCGCCCGGAGCGGATGAACACCGGATCGGCGTCCACCTCGACGGCCGGGTGGTCGGCGGCCAGCCGCTCGGCGGTCGCCCAGTGGGTGGTCGCGCGGTGCCCGTCCAGCAGCCCGGCCGCCGCCGTCACGTGCGCGCCCGCGCAGACCGAGGCGACCCGTCCGGCCCGTGGCCCGGCCTCCCGCAGCCAGGCCACCACGGCCTGGTCCACCCGGGGCACCGGCCCGTCCGGCCCCAGGTCCACCCGACCCGGCACCAGCACCGTGTCCGCGCGGACCCGCGCCTGCGCCAGCGTCCCGGTCACGTGCAGCGGCACCCCCGAGAAGGTCTCCACCGGCCCGCTCCGCTCGGCGCACACCCGCACCTCGTACCCGGGCCGCCCGGGCGGCAGCAGCCGGCCGGCCAGCGCGAAGATCTCGGCGGGCCCGGCCACATCCAGCGCGTTCACCCCGGGGAACACCGGGACCACGACCAGATGCGGCAGGCGGAGTGCGTCGTCCATGCCCCCACCCTCGCCCGGAGGCGGCTCTGGCGGCAATGACGGGACTCTGCAACATCCGGCCATCGGCCCGGGTCCTCTCGTCATCCGAAAGAGAGGACCTACGCCCCCGGCCGTACCGCCCCCGCGACCAGCGCCCGATTGACCCTCCTCCGCCTCCCGGCGGCAGGATGGCCCGCATGTGGGGCAAGTGGATCGACTGCCGGGTACGGCCCGGAGCACACGAGGCGTTCGCCGCCGGCCAGCGCCGCTGGTCGGCGATCTCCGACCAGCCGGGCCTGGTCGGCCAGACCGGCGGCTGGGCGCCGGACGGCGACCGCGCCCTCCTGCTCGGCCTGTGGGCCGACGAGCCCGCCTACACCCGCTTCCTGCGCGAACGCCACGACCGGGCCGCCGCCGACGCCGCCCAGCACTCCGCCTACAGCGCGATCGAGGTCGCCACCGGACCGGTCGTCCTCACCATGCCGGGCGGCTCCCCGTCCCTCCCCGACGCCCTCACCCGCGCCACCGTCCTGCGGGCCGCCGACTGCCGCCTCCTCCCGGGGCGCGCCGACCACTTCCTCGACGTCCAGCGCCGCCTCTGGGCCCCGGGCATGGCCGCCGCCGACGGCATGCTCGGCGGCGCCGTCACCCGCCTCGCACCCGACCGCTACCTCGTCACCACCCTCTGGACCACCCCCGCCGCCCACCACGCCTACACCACCGACCACCTCCCCGCCCTGCTCCCCCGCGCCGCCGTCCCCACCGACGTCCACACCCTCACCGGGCACCTGCTCCCGCTCGAACCGTCCTGGCTGGTCCTCCCCGTCCGGTCGCCGTGACGGGGCCTGTCAGGGGCCGGCCCTACACTCCGGGCCATGTCACTGCCGCACTCCGTAGGCTCCGTCGACGACCAGCTGTCGGTCCTCGACTCCCTCCTCGCCGCCCCGTTCCCCGAGCGCGCGGACACGAGGACCGAGCACGGCTGGGGCGGCCCCGGGCACCAGCTCGCCGTGCTCCGGGCGAGCCGCGACTTCTGGGACGACCCGGGCCCCGAAACCGTCACCGAGGCCGAGGACGAACTCGAAACCGACCTCACCGCCCTGACCGCCGTCCTGACCGACCGCTGGGGCGCCCCGGACACGATCGACCTCTGGTCCCACCTCGGGTACGACCAGCCGGACTTCGCCGACACCGACGGGCCCGAGCCGCTGGTCTCCCTGGCCTCCCTCGTCTTCCACCTGCCGGTGTGGCGGGTGCCGTCCACCGGGCGCTGGGTGGGCCTGATCATCGGGCAGGCCGACCGGGAGTTCCCGCTCGAACTCCTGGTCGCGATCGGCGAGGAGTCCTGCCTGCCGCGGTGAGACCCCTCGCGCCGTCGCCGCCGGACCGGGCGCCGATCGCGCGGGGCCGCGCCGCGCCGTCACCCCGGCGCCCCCGGCCGGTGGGCGTCGCAGTACCAGCCGCCCGGATACAGCCGGGCTCCCGGCGCTCCGCACGGGATCCGCCCCGCCGAGCAGATCTCCCTCCGCACCGGCGGGATCACCCGATCGGAGGTGAGCGGCTCGCCCACCGGGTCGTACGGGTCCCCGGGCAGCAGCAGCCGATGCGGCGGGCGGTGCGGAGCACGGCGCTGCTCCGGCACCCGCGGGTGGTCGGCCCCGCGCTGACGCGGGACCACCGGCCGGTCCGTCCGGTCCGCCAGCACCCCGCCGTTGGCGAGGAAGCGGCGCCGGTCCGCCTCGGGCGCCCAGAAGCGCAGCGGGCCGCCGTTCCGGGTCCGTTGGGTGATCGGCACATACACGCCGCCGGCGACCCGGCGCACGAAGTCGTCGATCCGCGGGACCAGCACCGCCCACGTCGGGTGCCACCGCCCGCAGCGGCCGCCGCCGCGCACCTGGCAGGGCCGCGGGCTGACGCGGTCGCACTTCAGCAGCCGGAGGGTCCGCACCCCGCCGCGCAGCAGCAGGTCGCGGTCCTCCCGGATGGCCCGGGCCGGCAGGTTGTCGGTGCGCACCCAGTGGACGTGGTCGATGAGCGGCGCGTTCGGGTCGACGGTGTGCCAGACCGCGGTGATGCCGTCCTCCTGCGCCAGCCGGTTCCGACGCCGGACGGACTGCGCGCTGACGTACGAGAGTTGGGGCTCGAATCCGAACCGGCGGCCGTCCGCGCCGGTGACCAGGACGGCGGGCCGCCGCCCGTCGGCCGTCCCGGCCCCGATCTCGACGGCGTGCCCGTCGCTCGCGGCGGCCCGGGCGTAGCGCTCCTGGTAGGCCTCGCGCTGCTCGTCCTGGGCAGCGGTGTGGGCCCGGCGGTGCGGGTTGTGGTGGGAGGCGATGCGCCGACCGCGCCGGAACGACAGGTACATCCACTCCGGCTGCTCGGGGCGGGCGTCCCGGCAGGTGGGGCAGAGCAGTCCGCGCTGGGCCACCGGCCGCCGGTCGGCGCGCAGCCGGTGCCACAGGCCGGGCTGTTCGGGGACACCGAGGTCGTCTCGGTCGAGGTCGAGGAGGCGGTCGAGGTCGGTGTTGAAGACCAGGTTGCGCGTAGGGAGTTCACCGTCGTACTCGTTCATGGCGTCTCATCTCTGCCATCAACCACGAGAGGGAACTTCCAGTCTGCACCGGGGCACCGACACCCGAGCCCGCTACCGTGCTGCCGGACGGAGCCGAGGGTGCACGGAGGGCGCAATGACGGACAGGGGTTTGCGGGAGCGGAACCAGCGGGAGCGCGGGTTCGAGGTGCGGGCGATCGGGTGGGTGGAGTCGCCCTTGCTGGAGCGGGCGGGGGCGCCGAGGCAGGGGGACGAGGGCGCGCCGGAGGCGTGGGTGGCCTTCGAGGCCGAGGTGGAGCGGGGGCTGCGGGACCTGGTGGCCGGGCAGGAGGTGCTGCTGCTGACCTGGCTGCACCGGGCGGACCGGGAGGTCTTGGCGGTGCGTCCGCGCGGGGACCGCTCCCGGCCGGAGACCGGGGTGTTCGCGACCCGCTCGCCGGACCGGCCGAACCCGATCGGGCTGCACCGGGTCACCGTCCTGGCCGTGGACGGCCCGCGGCTGCGGGTCAGCGGACTCGAGGCGATCGACGGCACCCCGGTGCTGGACGTGAAGCCGGTGCTGCCCGGGCTCGCCGAGCGGTAGCGGGGGTCGGCGGGGGCGGCGGGGGGCGCCGTCGCCGGCCCGGGCAGCGCATGACGGTGGCAGCGCGCCGTCAGCGGCCCACCGTGGCGACGAGGCGGGCCAGGGCGGCCCGGGCGGGTGGGCCCCAGGTGGGCTTGCCGCCGGGGCGGCCATGGTCACCGGCGTGGCCGATGAGCAGGCAGGAGAGGGCGCGCAGCACCGCCCAGCCGCGGGCTCGGCGCAGGGTGGCGGGGTCCGGGGCGGGCCGGTAGGCCGCGTGGAAGCGGTCGGCGGCGCCGTCCGGCAGCAGGATCCAGGCGGCGGCGAGGTCACCGGCCGGGTCGCCGGCGAAGAGGTCGCCGAAGTCGATCACACCGCAGAAGGTGCCGTCGGCGGTGAGCACGTTGGCCGGGTGCAGGTCGCCGTGGAGCCACAGGTCCGGGCCCGTCCACTCCGGCGCGGTGACGGCGTCCTCCCAGACCGCGCGGACGGCCTCCGGGTCGGGGAGCAGCCCCAGTTCGACGGCCGAGGCGAGCTGCCTGGCGAAGCCCTCGGCGTGGTCGGCCAGCGGTCCGCCGCGGCCGCGACCGGCGGGCGCACCGTCGGGGGCGGGGCGGTGAAGGGCGGTCAGGAAGGCGGCCAGGGTGTCGGCGGCCCGCGCGGCGCGGGTGGCGGGCGCGCGGTCAGCGGGCTCGCCCGGCACCCAGGTGGTGACGATCCACGGCCGCGGGAACCGCTCGGAGGGCTCGCCGAAGCGCTGCGGGACGGGGACGGGCAGCGGCAGGTGCGGGGCGAGGGCGGGCAGCCAGGCGTGTTCCTTGCGCAGCAGCTCGTCCGCCGACGTCGTCGCCCAGGGCAGCCGGACGGCGAGGTCGTCGCCGAGCCGCCACAGCTGGTTGTCCCAACCGCGCGCGCCGAGCGTCACGGGGCGGTCGGCCAGGTCGGGGTGCTGGTCGCGCAGCAGCGCGCGGACCAGCTCAGCGGTGATGTCGGTCCCGGTGTCGGTCATGCCGGGCAACGGTAGTCGGGCGGCGGGGGCGGTGCCACGGGAACGGGAAAGGGCGCGCCGGGCCCCGGAGTTCGACGGGTGCCGTGCGTCGGCTGCGGAGCGCCGGACGCACCCTCGGACGAGGGCGAGGACGTGCGGCGATCAGCCCGGCCGTTCCGGCTCCCCGTCCGCACCGGCCGCCGTCAGGGCCGGCGGGCGCGACACCTCCAGCCAGACCAGCTTCCCGCCGGCCTCGGGCCGGGAGCCCCAGACGGCGGAGAGCCGGTCCACCACCCGCAGTCCGTGCCCGCCCGGGCGGCCCGCACCGGCGGACGGGCGCAGCCGCGGCGGGACGGGGCTGGCGTCCGCGACCTCCACCCGCAGCCGGGCACCGTCCCAGTGGAGCCGCAGCTCGCTCGGGCCGCCGGGGGCGTACAGACAGGCGTTGGCGACCAGCTCGGCGACCATCAGCAGGACGTCCTCGGCGGCGGCCCGCCGGTCCTCGTCGGCGGCCGGCAGCCACTGCCAGGACACCAGCGCCCGTCGGCTGAACTCGCGGCTGCGCCGCACCGTGCCGGGGCCGCCTGCCAGCGCCAGTCGCCTGACCTGCTCCCGGCCTGGCGGCCCACCGTTCCCGGGGCGGTCCACGGCCTGCCTCCTCACCTCGGTTCGGTTCGGACGGTGCGCTGGTGGCCGGGGTGGGGCCGTGGCACGCCGTCGGCCCAGGTTCTCGCGAGCAGCCGTGGCCCGGCTGTCCGAGCGGCCGGTAGCGCGTCCGGTCGGGCGCCTCGCTCGTGGTCCGGCGGGGACGGCGCGGGGCCGTCACCGGGTGCACGGTGCCAGGCGGACCTCACCGCTGGTACGAGCGGGAGCACCGTCCATCGGCCGTCCATGCCCCGCGCCTGCCCGTTCCCCGCCGGTGCACACGCGCCGTCCGTTCCGTACCACCCCCGGATCGCGCCCGGACGTTAGAGCCCGCCGCAACGGGGCAGCCGCCCCGGTGACGGGGCGGAACGGACGGCGCCCGCGGGCCGCTCGCCCGTCCGCACCACCCCGGTCCCGACCGAGCCGCTCGAACACCTGGAGGACAAGGACAGGCCCGTGAGATTCCTCGACCGCAGCACCGCCGGCCACCAGCTGGCCCTCAGGCTCGCCCCGCTGCTGGGCGGGCTGGCCGGTGCCGAGCTGGTGGTCCTCGGCCTGGCCCCCGGCGGGCTGCCGGTGGCAGCCGAGGTCGCCGAGTCGCTGGGCGCCCCGCTCGACGCCACGGTGGTCCGGCCGCTGACCGTGCCCGGCCACGACCGCCCGGTCGGCGCGATCGCCGACGGCGACCCGCCGCTGCTCGACCGGCAGGCCCTGGAGAGCCTCGGGGTCACCCCGGCCGAGCTGGACGCGAGCGTCAGACGGGAGCGGGTCGAGGTCCACCGCCGCGAGGCGCTCTACCGCCCGGGCCGGGCCCGGCTCCCGCTGTGCGGGCGCACCGCCGTCCTGGTCTCCGACGGGCTGACCGACGCACTCACCGCCCGGGCGGCCCTGCACGCCCTGGCCGCCGACCACCCGGAGCGGCTGATCCTCGCGGCGCCGGTCGGCGACGCCCGGATCGCGGCCGACCTGCGCCGGGACGTGGACGCGGTGGTCTGCCTCCACCTGCCCCGCTACGCGCACGCCGCCGGGCCCTGGTACGGCGAGTTCCACGAGGTCACCGACCGCGAGGCGGCCGTCCTGCTGCAGCGGCGCACCCCGACGGACGGCCCGGACTGACGATCGGACGACCCCGGCCCGAAAACCCGTTTGCCCGGCGAGGCGTGCACGGACCATCCTCCTGCCATGACCCATCCCCAGCACGTCATCGCCCTGGACGGGGCCACCCTGCGCCGCTTCGACGGCGAGGCAGACCTGCCCGAGTTCTTCGCCGTCATCGAGGAGTCGCTGGAGCACCTGCGGCCCTGGATGCCCTGGGTGGGCGAGCACAGCCGCGCCAAGACCGCCGAGTTCCTCGCCGGCCGCGCGGAACTCTGGGCGAACGGGCGGGACTTCACGTACGCGATCGTGCTCGACGGCGCGATCGTCGGCGCCTGCGGGCTGTTCCGGCGCGAGGACACCCCGGACGAGGTCCGCGAGATCGGCTACTGGCTGCACCCCGCCGCCACCGGGCGCGGGCTGGCCACCCGGACGGCGCGGGCCCTGGCCGACGAGGCCTTCCGCCTCCCCGGGGTGGAGGCCGTCGAGATCGTCCACGACCCGGCCAACCGAGCCAGCGGCGCCGTCCCGGCCCGCCTCGGCTTCACCGAGCACCTGCGCCGCCCCGCCGAGGTGCTCGCCCCGGCGGAGACCGGGGAGGAACTGGTCTGGCGGCTGCCCAAGGAACGGGCCTCGGCTCAATAACCCGGTGGCCCGCACCCGGTCCGGTGACCCCGGCGGTCCGCAGCCAGGGGGGAGCGTGCGGACCGCCGGGTGCGCCCGTCGGACGGGACGGTCCGGCGGCGCGTCGGGGGCGGACGCGGTCGGAGGCCTCTGGCTCCGCGCGGAGCGCCCCATCTCGCACTCCGCGTTCCCGCCGTGGACCTCACCCACGGCATCGCGCGTTCACTCCCGTGCCCAGGAGACCCTCCCCGCTCTCGCCGATAACACTTTCTTCCGATCATGCTCCGAGTCAGGCCAGTTGATGATTCATCACACCATCTGAGGCGCGCTATGGCGGAGCAGGAAGTCGGGCTAGGATCACGGCATGGTCACCGCCCGGTCGCCGTTGCGTACACGACGCGCCCGCCCCCGAGGGGTGGCGGCGCGGCTGTTCTGGCTGGGCGCCCTGCTGATGGCCGTGTTCGCGTCCCACGGGTTCAGCGCGGAGACCGGCGCCGGGCACACCGATCCGATCCGGATCGTCTGGTCCGCCCACGCCACGGCGGCGGGCGACAGCCCCCAGGCTCCGAACTCCCCGAAGGCTCCGCAGCCCACGCGGCCCGCCCACCAGCAGGAGCACGGCGAGGACGCCGACCACCCCGGCGGCGAGTGCCTGTCCGGGAAGCCCGAGGACGGCCCCGACGCCGAGGCCGCCTGGTCGGCCGTCGCCGCCCAGCCCACCCTCGGGGACGCCGCACCGGCGCCCGACCCGACGGGCCCGACGGCCGGAGGCACCGGAGACGCCGGAGCCGGGAGCACCGCTCCCGGAACACTCGAACCCCCGCACCGGATCGCCCGGCTGAGGGTCTAGGCCGGCCCCGGGCCGCGCCCCGCCCCCGCCCGCCTCGCGGCGCGCGGGCCGGCGCCCGTCGCCCGTGTCCGCCCCTCCGCCCCCGCGATCCGCTGCCGCCCCCGCGCGGCCGCGCGGAGTCCCGTCATGCCCATCAGGCTCCTGGCCGCGCTGCTGCTCGGCCTGTTCTCCCTGCTGCCCGTCGGCTGCCCGCAGCAGCACCTCGACGCCCATCCGCTCCGCTCCCCCGCGGCGGCCACCGCCCCGGCCGAGCCGGGCGACTTCCCCGCCGACTCCCTGGAGCGGCACTGCGCGACCGGGGAGGCCGCCGCGCCCGCGCAGCGGTCCGTCCGGTCGACGGCCCTGCCCGCTCCGTCCCCGGCCACCGCCCCCGGCGGGGACCGGGCGGAGCCTGCCGCGCTCCGCCCGACGGCCGCCGCCGGGCGCGCCGCCCGTACGTCCGGGCCGAGAGGCCCGTTGCTGGTCACCGGTCGGTGGCGGATATAGCGGCTCGGCGTCCGTCCGAGCTGCCGTGCCTTCCGCCAACTTCCCGACAGGAGACGAGACATGACGTCCCTCACCCATCGCACGGACGACCACGCGGCCCTCAGCGGCCTGGTCGGCAACACCCCGGTCCTGCGGATCGGCGAGCCGCTCGCCCCGGCGGGCCGCGGCTTCTGGGCCAAGCTGGAGGGCTTCAACCCCGGTGGCATCAAGGACCGCCCGGCCCTGCACATGGTCCAACGGGCGCGGGCCCGGGGCGAGTTGCGCCCGGGCGGCCGGATCGTGGAGTCCACCAGCGGCACGCTGGGACTGGGGCTCGCGCTGGCCGGCATGGTGTACCGGCACCCGGTCACGCTGGTCACCGACCCGGGGCTGGAGCCGACCATGACCAGGCTGCTCACCGCGTACGGCGCCGAGGTGGAGGCGGTCGCCAGTGCGCACCCGCGGGGCGGCTGGCAGCAGGCCCGGCGCGACCGGGTGGCCGAACTGCTGGCCCGCCACCCGGGATCGTGGTGCCCCGACCAGTACAACAACCCCGACAACACCACCGCCTACACCCCGCTGGCGCTGGAGCTCGCCGCCCAACTGGGCCACCTGGACGTGCTGGTGTGCAGCGTCGGCACCGGCGGGCACTCGGCCGGCACCTCGCGCGTCCTGCGCCAGCTCTACCCGGGGCTGCGGGTGGTCGGGGTGGACACCGTCGGCTCCACGATCTTCGGGCAGCCCGCCCGGACCCGGCTGATGCGCGGCCTCGGCTCCAGCATCTACCCGCGCAACGTCGCCTACCAGGCCTTCGACGAGGTCCACTGGGTCGCCCCGGCCGAGGCCGTCTGGACCTGCCGCCGGCTGGCCGCCTCGCACTACGCCACCGGCGGCTGGAGCGTCGGCGCGGTCGCCCTGGTGGCCGGCTGGCTGGCCCGCACCCGGCCCGCCGGCACCCGGATCGCCGCGATCTTCCCGGACGGGCCGCAGCGCTACCTCGGCACCGTCTACGACGACGAGTACGGCGCCGCGCACGACCTGCTGGACCACCCGCCGGCGGACGGCCCGGACGAGCTCGCCCGGCCGGACGAGCGGGAGGTCACCCGCTGGACCCGGTGCGCCGAGGTGGTCGACCCGCTGACCCTCCCGGGCGCCCCCGGCGGTGCCGCGTGAGGGGGCTGACCGCCCAGTTCCGGGGCCACGAGCGCAGCGTCCGGCTGCTGATGGTCAACCAGTTCACCATCAATCTGGGCTTCTACATGCTGATGCCCTACCTGGCCGCGCACCTGTCCGGCGGCCTGGGCCTGGCCGGCTGGACGGTCGGGCTGGTGCTCGGGGTGCGCAACTTCACCCAGCAGGGCATGTTCCTGGTCGGCGGCACGCTGGCCGACCGGTTCGGTTACAAGCCGCTGATCGTGGCGGGCTGCCTGCTGCGCACCGCCGGCTTCGCCGCGCTCGGCCTCTCCTCCTCGCTGCCCGCCCTGGTGGCGGCCTCGGCGGCCACCGGCCTGGCCGGGGCGCTGTTCAACCCGGCCGTGCGGGCGTACCTGGCGCGGGACGCGGGCGAGGAGCGGCGGGTGGCCGCGTTCGCCCTGTTCAACGTCTTCTACCAGGCGGGCGTCCTGCTCGGCCCGCTGGTGGGCATGGCGCTGACGGCCGTGGACTTCCGCACCACCTGCCTGGTCGCGGCCGGGGTGTTCGCGGTGCTCAGCGCGGTGCAGATCCGGTCGCTGCCGGCCCGCCGGGGCTCCGGGCCGGACGAGGGGCACGAGCGCACGGGTGTCCTCGCGCAGTGGCGCGGGGTGCTGGCCAACCGGCCGTTCCTGCTCTTCGCGGGCGCGATGACCGGCTCGTACGTGCTGTCCTTCCAGGTGTACCTGGCACTGCCGCTGGAGGTCCGCCGGCTGGGCGGCGGCGGCACCGGCGGGACGGTGGCGACGGCGCTGCTGTTCGTGGTGTCCGGGCTGGGCACGATCCTGCTCCAGACCAGGGTGACGGCCTGGTGCCGGGCCCGGATCGCGCCGGGCACCGCCCTGGTCGCGGGGGTGGCCGTGATGGGCGCGGCCTTCCTGCCGCTGCTCGCCGCCTCGGCCCTGCCCGTCCCGGGGGCGGGCCCCGGGCGCTGGGCGCTGGCCGCCGGGCCGCCGGCGCTGGCCGCGTTCCTGCTGGCCCTGGGCACGGTGCTGGCGTACCCGTTCGAGATGGACACCGTGGTCCGGCTCTCCGGGGACCGCCTGGTCGCCACCCACTACGGGCTCTACAACACCGTCTGCGGGGTCGGCATCACCCTGGGGAACCTGCTGACCGGCGCGGCCCTGGACGCCGCCCGCGCGGCCGGGCTCGCCGCACTCCCCTGGCTCGCGCTGTGCGCCCTCGGGGCGGCGTGCGCGCTCTCGCTGCGCGCCCTCCACCGCGGCCGCCGGCTCGCCGGGTCCGAACCGGTGCCCGCCGTGTAGGAGCGGCACGGCAGCCGCCGAACGGCGGACCCGCGGGCTCACTCCTGAGCC
>NZ_JBHVEU010000258.1:0-12739 GCF_042802075.1 Kitasatospora sp. NPDC057518 | reverse complement strand
CCTCGGGCCCGTCCCCTCCGGTCCTTCAGCGGCCGCCACCGGTCCCATCACTTCCGGGAGGATTCCCATGCGCGTCTTCGTCACCGGCGGCACCGGTCTGATCGGCTCCGCCGTCGTCGCCGAACTCCTCGGCAACGGCCACACCGTCCTCGCGCTCGCCCGCTCCGACGCCTCCGCCCGGGCCGCCGAGGCGGCCGGCGCCGAGCCGCTGCGGGGAGGCCTCGCCGACCTGGACGTGCTGCGCTCCGGCGCCGCCCAGGCCGACGGGGTGATCCACCTGGCCTTCGGCAACGACTTCAGCAGCCCCGAGGCCCTCGCCCGGAACGTCGCCGAGGAGACCGCCGCCCTCACCACCCTCGGCGAGGAGCTCCTCGGCAGCGACCGCCCCCTGGTCACCGTCTCGGGTACGCCCCACGTGCCGGGCCGCGCCTCCACCGAGGCCGACCCGGTGCCGACCGACGGGCCGGTCGGCGGCCGCGGTCGCACGGTCACGGCGATCCTCGGCCTGGCCTCGCGCGGGGTCCGGAGCACCTCCGTCCGTCTGCCGCGCACGGTCCACAACGAGGGCACGGGCGGGTTCGCCGGCCTGCTGACCGACATCGCGCGCCGCAGCGGGATCTCCGGCTACCCCGGCGACGGCACCCAGCGCTGGCCCGCCGTCCACGCGCTCGACGCGGCCGCCCTCTTCCGGCTCGCCCTGGAGCGGGCGGAGCCCGGTACCGCCTGGCACGCCGTGGCCGACGAAGGGGACGAGGTGCGGGACATCGCGGCCGTCATCGGCCGACGGCTGGGCCTGCCGGTCCAGTCGGTGCCGGAGGAGACCTACGGCCCGCTGGGCCCGATCTTCCGGGCCGACCAGCCCGCGTCCAGCACCCGCACCCGCCAGGCGCTCGGCTGGGAGCCGCGGCACCCCGGTCTGCTGGAGGACCTGGAGAACATCCGGCCCTGACCGGCGACCGGCTACGGGCGACCGGGGGCGTCCCCGCAACGGAGCAGCTCGCAACTCCCCCCTCCCATACGGCACTTCACGTCCACAACAAGGTCCACACCAAGCAGGAGGTTCCATCATGGTGGCAGTCGTCTTCGGCGCCCGCGGCAACGTCGGTCGTCATGTCGCCGACGGCCTGCTGGCCGCCGGCGAGCAGGTCCGAGCAGTCAGCAGGACCCCGGTCGCGCACGCGGCGCCCGGCTACGAAGCGGTCGTCGCCGACCTGGACCGTCCCGAGACGCTGCCGGCGGCGCTCGACGGCGCCGACCGGATGTTCCTGTACGGAATGCTCGACCCCCAGAAGCCCTACGACATCGAGAAGGTCACCGCGGCGGCCGCGGCCGCGGGGATCCGGCAGGTGGTCCTGCTCTCGTCGGTGGCGGTCGTCCTGGACCCCGCCGCCGACCACCCGGTCGCCCGCCTGAACCGCACGATCGAGCAGGCCGTCCAACGGTCCGGCCTGGACTGGACGTTCCTCCGGCCGGGGACGTTCGCGACCAACACCCGTACCTGGTGGGCCGAATCGATCCGCACCGGCAACGTCGTCCGCCTCCCCTACCCGCTCGCGCAGTCGGCGCCGGTGCACGAGAAGGACATCGCGGCGCTGGCGGTGACCGCCCTCACCGAACTGGGCCACTCGCACCAGGCCTACACCGTCCACGGCGCCGAGTCCCTGACCCTGCGACGCCAGGTCGAGCACATCGGCGAGGCCATCGGCCGTCCCATCCGGGTCGAACACGTCTCCCACGAGCAGGCCCGCGCGGACGTCGCCAGGACCATGCACCCGGTCGTGGCCGAGGCGATCGTCGGCCAGTGGGCCGCCGCCGACGGCGTCGCGGCCGTGACCTCCGTCATCGCCGAAAAGATCACCGGCGCCCCGGCACACGCCTACGCCCAGTGGGCCGTCGACCACGCCGACGACTTCCGCTGAGCCCGTCGTACCGACCGGCCGACGTGTCGGGTCATCACCAGCACGGCGCGCACTGCCGAGGGTGGTCTTCGCGGGCGGCGTCCCGTCCGCGAAGGCCACCCTCGTGTGTGCGCGTCTGCGCGAGCCGCCGACAGATGGTGGACGCCGCCGCCGACTTCGTCACCAGGAACACCACCTGAACCGTTCCGAGGGCGCAGCGGGCTACTCCGGGGGCCCGCCGAGCGGCGGGATCACGTCCAGCTGCTGGAGGAAGCCGAGGACGTCCTTGTCCGACCACTTCTCGGCGAGCTTCCCGTTCTCGATGCGGTGGATCACCGTCGCCGTCATCGTGATCGGCCGGCCGGTCGCCGGGATGCCCGGGAGGTCCCCCACGCACATCCCACGGCCCGTCAGCCGGGTCACGACCTTGTCGCCCTCCGCGATCTGGTCCTCGATCTCGTGGACTCCGGGTGTGGCCTCCCAGAACAGCCGGAACGCCTGCTTCAAGCCCTCCCGGCCGGCGGCGAGCCCCGGGAACGGCGGCGGCGAGTGGTCCTGGTAGTCCTCGGCGACGAGGTCGTCCATGGCATCCAGGTTGCCGGCGTCCACCTCCTGGTAGAACCGGCGGACCAGCCTCTTGTTCTCTTCGATGGACATGGGCGCCTCTCCCTGCGTACGGTCGCGCCGCCGGAGCGGCGCACGACGCCCGCATCGTCGCCCGCCCGCTCCCCGCGCCACGTCCTCGGCACGCGCGGCCGCCGTGGACGTTCACCCGGAAAGCAGCCGTGCGGAAAGCCGCCGTGCGGGCCCGCCGTCAACGGGCAGTTGGGACGTACCGGTCCGCCGACAACGCGAAGACCCGGACTCGCCGGCCGCCGGTGGGATTGACGGTCTCGCGCTCCAGCCGCATCCCCAGCTTGGTCATGATCCGCTCGGAGGCGTCGTTGCCCACCTGGGCGATGCTGACGATCCGCTCCAGCCCCCGCTCCTCGAAGCCGAACCGTACGGCGGCCGCGGCCGCTTCGGTGGCCAGGCCCTGCCCCCAGTGGGCACGTCCCAGCCGCCAGCCGACCTCGACCGCCGGCAGCACCTCCGGCAGGTAGGAGGGCACCGAAAGGCCGGTGAACCCGGCCAGTTCGCCGGTGGAGCGGATCTCCACGGCGAACAGGCCGAAGCCCCGCGCCTCCCACTCCGCCTCCCACGCCCGGATCCCGTCGCGGGTCTGCTGCTCGTCACGGACGCTGCCGTCACGGATCCACCGCATGACCTCGGGGTCGGCGTTGACGGCGGCCATGGGCGCGACGTCCTCCTCGCGCCAGCGGCGCAGGATCAAACGGGGAGTCTCAAGCCTGATCATCCGATCATTCTGGATCGCCGAGAGGCTCTCCGCCAGCGTCGCCGGGCACCGAGGGAACTTGTACGAAGGCCGCGTCCGGACCGCTACCGCAGGCGGGCGAAGGCCTGGTCGGCGTCGGCGACGGCCTCGGGCCGCACGTCGCGGGCGCTCCGCCCGTCGGCGATCTTCTGCCAGTTGGCGCGGGCGAGCACCCGTTGGACCGCGATCGCCTGGGCCGCCCTCAGCCGCGCCTGGACGTCCGGGCCCGGATCGAGGGCCTCGGCCAGCGCCTGCTCGTCCGCGAGCATGTACTGCAAGAGCCGCCCCGCCAGGCTCGGCGTGGTGAACACCAGACGGTGGAAATCCACCACCGCGGGATGGTCGTTGAGGCCGGTGACGGGTTCGAACCGATCGAGGCCGTCCAGGAAGTGCGCGTGCAGTGCCGCCATCGGCGAGACGTCGGACGGGCGGTCGCGCACGACGCGCGCGGCCTCGCCCTGGTGGTCCGCGAACCCCTGCAGGACCAGGTCCTCCTTGGTGGGGAAGTACCGGAAGAGGGTCGGCTTGGAGACCTCGGCCACGGCGGCGATGTCGCTGACCGAGACCTGGTCGAATCCGTGCGCCAGGAACAGTGAGACCGCCGCTTCGGCGATGGCGTCACGGGTCCGCGCCTTCTTGCGGGCGCGCAGCCCCGTCGGCTCGATCACCTGAACAGCATAACATTAGTGACCAGGTTGCATTTTTAACCGAGTAACGATTTCCTGGAGGAATGACCCAGCCGAACAGCACGCAAAACGCCGCACGAGACACCGCACGAACCCCCATGCCGCCGGTGCTCGTCACCGGGGCCACCGGCCGGATCGGGCGCGGAGTCGTCGACGAACTCCTCACCGCGGGCGTGCCGGTCCGCGCCCTCACCCGTCGTCCCGAAGCGGCGGCGACGCTGCCGCCCGGCGTCGACGTCGTCACCGGCGATCTCACTGTGCCCGCCTCCCTCGACGGGGCGCTGCGGGGCGTCGGCGCCGTCTTCCTCCTCTGGACCGCACCGCCGCCGACCGCCGCGGCAGTCGTCGAGCGCCTGGCCGCCCACGCGCAGCGCGTCGTCGTCCTCTCCTCGCCGCACCAGACACCCCACCCCTTCTTCCGGCAGCCGAACCCCATGGCGGTGCTCCACGCCGAGATCGAGCGACTCATCGCGGCCACCGGCCTCGAATCGACGATCATCCGGCCGGGGATGTTCGCATCGAACTCCCTGGCCTGGTGGGCACCCGCCATCCGCGCCGGCGAGGTGGTCCGCTGGCCGTACGGCGCCGCCGAGACCGCCCCCGTCGACGACCGTGACATCGCGGCCGTCGCGGCCCGCACCCTCTACGAGGACGGTCACGCCGGCGGCGACTACGTCCTCACCGGCCCCGAGTCCCTGAGCCAGGCCGCGCAGGTGGAGATCATCGGGAACGTCCTCGGACGCCCGACCAGGTTCGAGGAGCTGTCGCCGGACGAGTTCCGCGGCGCGATGGACGGAAAGGCACCGCGCCCGGCCGTCGACATGCTGCTCAACGCCTGGGGCGCGACGATCGGAAGGCCCGCGTACCTCACCTCCGCGGTGTCCGACATCCTCGGAGTACCGCCGAGGCCGTTCTCCCGGTGGGTCGCCGACCACGCCGACGCGTTCAGGCCGAGCCCGACCCCGTCGACCTGACCTTCGCCCAAGTCATCGCCCGAGTCATCGCCCGAGCCGTCGGCCGGGTAGCGGGGGCCGCGTCGGCCGCCCTAGCGTGGCGGGCCAGGACAGCACCGGCCCGGCGAGAGGGACGACATGGCAGGGACGGATCCGCGGTTCGCCGCCTACGCCCCCGACCCGGCCGAACGGCACGCACCCGTGATCGCGGTGGTGGCGGAGGCCACCGGGGACGACGTGCCCGCGCTGGCCGAGTTGCAGGCCCGGGCACGCGGCGGCTCGGCGGACGAATGGGCGGACCGCATCCACCGGGCACTCCGTGGCGAGCGCAGCCTGGTCGTCACCGCGAAGGTGTCCAGTGAAGCCGTCGGGTACGCGAGTGCGGCCTACCTGCCCGCGCACCCGGCGGACAGCGCCCCGGCCGGCCACTACCTGACCGGCGTCACAGTGGATGCCGCCTGGCGGCGCCGGGGCCTGGCGAGGCTGCTGACCCGGCGCCGGATGGAATGGGCCTGGGAAAGGGAGTCGACGGTCTGGTGCTTCGTCTCCGCCAGGAACCGCGCCTCGCTCGACCTGCACCGGGAACTCGGCTTCGTGCAGGTGGAGTTCGGCGCCTCCTTCCAAGGCGTTGGATTCGCGGGCGGCGAAGGCCGGCTCCTACGGGCGGACCGGCCGCGGACGCCCTCACCCGACATCGCAGGAACGTCCTGCGGGATCCTGCCCGAACGCCACGGCCCAGACCCCGGGCCCATCAGCACCTGCGATGCCACCACGCCAACCCGGCGTCCGCCGTCGGCTCATGATGCGTCCGCCCGAGAAGCACCGCGTCCAGGCGATCCAGCTGAACCCGGAGTTCGCCCGCAGCCCTTGGCGGAAGCATGAACAGAGCCTCCTGCAACGTGTCCCGGGCCCAGCCCGACCCACAGCACGGACAGGTGAACTCGGCCTCCCACCGCCTCCACCGGCGCTCGGTGCCGTGGACACGCACGGACCAGACGCTCAGCGCCACTGACACCATGCCCGGAGCCAACCGCTCCCGCTCAAGCAGACGGACGGCGGCGTTGGCCGCCCCCGAAAGACCCGGGACATCGCGATACCGCACCCAGGGCCTCCCCCAGCCGCGTGCGCGCGGCCGAAGTGAAGCCGGTGTTCTACGCGGCATAGCCCCTTCGAATGCACGTCATGGATGACATCATCCCATGCTCCGAGATCGACCCGGTAGAACCCGGACCCGCCGGACATCAGGATTGAAAAATTTCCCGACGGCTTTCAAACGGTCAAAAACCAGGTGCGGATACCCCGGCACGCACTCCTATACTCGTGCGAACTCACGGAAAGGAGGTGCAGGCGGTGAAACTTGCCGAGGCACTGGCAGAACGCGCGGAGGCGACGCGCCGAATAGAACAGCTGCGGGCGCGCGTCGTCAGCAGCGCGCGGCACCAGGAGGGGGAGACCCCCGCCGAGGACGCGGCCCAGCTGCTGGCCGAAGTCGGTGAAGTACTGGACGCCCTGGAAACGTTGATCCGGCGGATCAACCGGACCAACGCCACCGTGGAGATGGGACCGGACGGCACGCTCACCGACGCCCTCGCGCGCCGGGACGTCCTGCGGCTGCGCCACTCCGTGGTCACCGCGGCGGCCGACGCGGCGGCGGGTACGGGCGAACGGGGATACGGCCGGCAGCTCCGGTCCGAACTGATGATGCTCTCCGCACTCCCGGTCGCGGACCTGCGCGCCCAGGCGGACGCACTCGCCCGGGACATCCGCGAGGTCGACGTGCGGATCCAGCGGACCAACTGGGAGGTCGACCTGCTGGACTGACCAGTCCGGCAGAGTGGCGGGACGCGATGTGGAGCAGGTAGCAGCTTCGGAGGCGTGCACACACCGAGAGCCGGCGGTACTCCGGCCCACTCCTGGCGCGTGAAGAGCAACGCGGGGTTCAACTCCCCACCAACAGCGCAGCTCAGCACCGCGTACAGGTAACAGTGCACATCACACAGCACATCACCATGTGCAGATCCGAAGCGGCGAGGGCGGGTTCGGGGCTTTCCACACCGTGCCACGGGTTTCCCTGTGTACCGTCGGACGTACACCACCCCTCCTATCATGGAGGCATGAGTTCGTATACAGGCACTGAGACTCGACCGGAACTGACTACAGCATTGAGCGGGAACGAACTGGCCCGCTGGTACTGGACGCTGGCCGAACTGACCACGCTCGCCCGGGAACTCGGCGTGCCGCGCGGCGGCGGAAAGGCAGCACTGACGGAGCGGCTACGAGCCGCACTCGACGGCGCCGCCCCACCGACCGCCCCACCCCGCGCACGCAAAGCCGGCCGCCAACTCGCCGCACCGGTGAACGGATCCACCGTCATCCCCGAGGGCCAGCGGTGCAGCCAGGTCCTGCGCGAGTACTTCCGCCACGAGATCGGCCCGGCCTTCCACTTCGACGCCCACATGCGCACCTTCATCGCCGAATCCGCCGGACGCACCCTGGCCGACGCCACCACCCACTGGCACACCACCCGCCAGTCCGCCGCCCAACCCCAGGACATCGGCCCACAGTTCGAACTCAACCGCTTCCTCCGCGCCTGGCACACCTCCCACCCGGCCGGCACCCACACCGCCGCCCTCACCGCCTGGCACACCCACCGCGCCCGCCCCCGCACCCCGGCCCCGGAGTGACCGGCGACCCCTGCTATGCCCAGGCTCCAGACTGCCGTTCCAGATCTTCACCGAACGCGAGGAGTGCAAGGCCACCACCGTCGCCGCGAACTCACCCTCCACCGAGTGGGACAAGGCCTTCGGAGACGCCCGGCTCCGCCCGGCCATCGCCGACCGCATCACCTTCTGCTGCACCCTCATCCAGATTGACACCGACTCCTACCGCTACCAGGCCCCCCGGGAAGGCCTCTTCGCAGCTCCGAAATGACCTCCGCCAGAGGTCAGCCGATCGGCGTCGCACGTCGTTCGGGCATCGGCCCGCCGACGGCAAACGAGATGCCGAGCGGTTCTGCGATCGGAGGGTGACCTTGGTGGCGGGAGTGGATTACGTTTGAGCGATCACCGACGCCCTGATCCGGGGGCACAAAGGAGTCGTCGATGCGCCACGAATCTCAGCACGGCGCACGTCTGGCCGCCTACGGGACCGTTACCACCCGCCTGTCCCTGCTGAACGACCGGCGTCTCGGCGAGATCGTGGCGTCAGCTCCTCCGGTCGGATCCGGCATCGGCGGCAGGTCGGCGGAGCTGGACATCGACGGGACACGGATCTTCGTCAAGAGGGTGCCGTTGACGGACGTCGAGACCCAGCCGGAGAACATTCGGTCCACGGCGAACCTCTTCGGTCTGCCGATGTTCTACCAGTACGGAGTGGGCTCGGCCGGCTTCGGTGCCTGGCGAGAGCTGGCCGTCCACGTCATGACCACCAACTGGGTCCTCGGGAAGGAGTACGAGGGCTTTCCCCTGATGTACCACTGGCGCATCCTGCCCGATTCCCCTCCCGAAGGCTTCGTGGACGAGTTCGGGGGCATCGACGGAGCGGTCGCCCACTGGGAAGGCTCGCAGGCGGTACGCGAGCGCCTGGAAGCCATCGGCCGATCCTCCCGCAGCCTGGTGCTGTTCTTGGAACACGTGCCACAGACACTCCGCAGGCTATTGCACGAGCACGGGGAGACTACGGTGGCCACCGGCGGCGGCTCTCCTGCATGGGCGGAGGATGCTCTGGCGCGGGGCACGGCGTTCATGAGCTCCCGCGGGCTCGTGCACTTCGACGCCCACTTCAACAACCTGCTGACCGACGGCCGGCTGATCTACTTCGCGGACTTCGGACTGGCCCTGAGTTCAGGCTTCGAACTCTCAGCAGCCGAGCAGCAGTTCCTCGCGGACCACCTCGGGTACGACCACGCCTACACGGCGAGCCACCTGATCCACCACCTCGCCGACCGCATCCGGGGTGACATGGAAGCAGACGCGTTCCTCCAGCAGTGGACCGCAGGTCACAGACCCGAGGCAGTTCCGCCCGAGATCGCCGTGCTCGTCGAGCGGCACGCCCGAGCCAGCGTCGTCCTGGATGGCTTCCACCGCCGACTACTGTCCGAGAGCAAGCAGACGCCGTACCCCGGCGCCGAGCTCAACCGCGTCGCGGACGCCGGTGAGACATCGCGCTGACCTTCGAAGGGACGGGCCCCAGCCGCGACTTGTCGGGCTCTGGGGCTCACCTCGCCCCGGCTCCTCGCTCGTCGATTCGGCGGCGGCTGACGACTCGACGTGGGAAGTCGGGCCTGCCGACTTCCTACGTCGGGCGATGGTCAGGGTGGGGTTGGGGGGCCGGGGTGGCCGCGGAAGGTGGTGCGGTAGGTCTGGGGGGAGACGCCGATCGCGGCGTGGAGGTGCTGGCGGAGGGAGGCGCCGGTGGCGAAGCCGATCTCGGTGGCGATGCGGTCGACGGGGAGGTCGCTGGTCTCCAGCAGGTGGCGGGCGCGGTGGAGGCGTTGCTGGATGAGCCAGCGGCCCGGGCTGGTGCCGGTCTCGTCCTGGAAGCGGCGGGCGAAGGTGCGCGGGCTCATCCGGGCGTGGGCGGCCAGCTCGCGGAGGGCGAGCGGGCGGTCGAGGTGTTGGAGGGCCCAGGCCTGGGTGGCGGCGGTGCCGTTGGCGCCTTCCGGGGGCACCGGTTGTTCGATGTACTGGGCCTGGCCGCCCTCGCGCCAGGGCGGCACCACGCACTGGCGGGCGACCTGGTTGGCGACGGCGCTGCCGTGGTCGGAGCGCACCAGGTGCAGGCAGACGTCAAGGCCGGAGGCGGCGCCCGCCGAGGTGAGGATGTCGCCGTCGTCGACGAAGAGCACGTCGGCGTCCAGGGCGACCCGGGGGTACATCCGGCGGAAGGCCGGTGCCAGGGCCCAGTGGGTGGTGGCGGGGCGCCCGTCGAGGAGGCCGGCGGCGGCCAGCGCGAACGCGCCGGTGCAGATGGAGACGATGCGGGTGCCGGGGCGGATCCGGGCGAGGGCCGCGCGCTCGGGCTCCGGCAGGTCGGCGGTGGCGCGGTGCAGGGCGTACGGCGGGATGACGACGGTGTCGGCGCTCTCCAGGGCCTCGGGCCCGTGCCCGACGGTGATGGTGAAGTCGGCGCTGGTCGCGACCGTCCGGTCCTCCGTCGCCGCGCACGTCACCACCTCGTACGCGCCCGGCACCCCGGGGAAGACCCGGTTGGGGATGCCCAGCTCGAAGGGGTAGACGCCGTCGAGGGCGAGGACGACGACGCGGTGCGGCGGCCGGGCGCCGGGGCCGCCAGAACCGAGGGGACCACGGGGTTCCATCGCAGGCATGGCACGATCCTATCGGTCTTTGGCAATCTTGCCATTTCGCTGGTCAGGGGCGCGGCCGCAGGCTGGATCCATGACCACGAACTCCACGAGCACGAACTCCACGAGCACGAACACGATGCGGGCCATCACCCAGACCGCCCTCGGCACCCCGGACGTCCTCCACGAGGCCGAGGTCGAGCGGCCCGCGCCCGGCGTCGGCCAGGTCCTCGTCGCCGTCCACGCCGCCGGGGTCAACCCCACCGACTGGAAGCACCGCGACCGCGGCTACTTCCTCGGGCAGCCCCCGTTCACGCTCGGCTGGGACGTCTCCGGCACCGTCGAGGCGGTCGGCGTCGGCGTCTCGCTCTTCGCCCCGGGCGAC
Organism: Kitasatospora sp. NPDC057518; assembly: GCF_042802075.1. Lineage (NCBI taxonomy): Bacteria > Bacillati > Actinomycetota > Actinomycetes > Kitasatosporales > Streptomycetaceae > Kitasatospora > Kitasatospora sp. NPDC057518. The sequence goes on along the minus strand of NZ_JBHVEU010000258.1, from coordinate 2,140 downwards.
GAGGTGTTCGGCATGCTGCCCTACCCGTACGGCGCCGGCGCGCACGCCGAGTACGTCGTCGGCCCCGCCCGGGCCTTCGTGCCCAAGCCCGCCGTACTGAGCCACGTCGAGGCCGGGGCGCTCCCGCTGGTGGCGCTCACCGCCTGGCAGGCGCTCGTCGACACGGCGGGGCTGCGGCCGGGGCAGCGGGTCCTGGTGCACGCGGCGGCCGGCGGCGTCGGGCACGTCGCCGTGCAGATCGCCAAGGCGCGCGGCGCGTACGTCATCGGTACGGCGTCCGCCGCCAAGCACGACTTCGTCCGGGGCCTGGGCGCGGACGAGGTCATCGACTACCGGACGGCCGACTTCGTGGCGGAGGCCCGCGACATCGACATGGTCCTCGACCCGCTCGGCGGCGACGACCGGCTGCGCTCCCTGGAGACCCTCCGGCCCGGCGGCGTCCTGGTGTCGATCCTGCCCCAGGGGATCGACGAGGTGGCCGAGCGCGCCGCCGAGCTGGGCGTGACGGCGAAGGCCCTGCTGGTCGAGCACGACCGGGCGGGCATGGCCGCGATCGCCGCCCTTGTCGAAGCCGGGCAGCTGCGCCCGCACGTCTCCGCCACCTACCCGCTCGCGGAGGCCGCGAAGGCCCACGCCGAGGGCGAGACCGGCCGGGTCACGGGCAAGCTGGTCCTCACCGTCCGCCCGTAGCGGCGTAGCGGCTACCTGGACCCCGGGAGCAGCAGGCGCTCGGGAAGCGAACAGACCGGGGCAGATTCAGACCGAATCGGGCAGGGTGGGACGATACCTGCCATGCCTAGCAAGTCTCCATCGGTCCGGGACACCGACGCCCCGCCCGACCCGCTCTGCCGTCTCCTGCTCGACCTGGGCGAAGCCCTGCTGGGCGGCGGCCTGCCCGTCCATGAGGTCGAGGACGAACTCCGTGGACTGGGGCGGGCGTTGGGCGCCCCGGAGGTCCAGGTCGCCGCGCTGACCAACGGGCTGTTCGTGGCCCTGCACCCGGACGGCGCCACCAGGTTCCAGCCGCTCGGCGGCACCCTGCGGTTCGAGCAGACCGCCGACGTCCTCGACCTGGTGCACCGGCTGCGGGCGGGCGGACTCGACGGGCCGCGGGCGCGCGCCGAGCTGGACCGGATCCGGCGGGCGCCCGCCCGCTGGCCCGCGTGGGTGGCGGACTTCGGGGCGCTGCCGGTCGGGGTCGGGGTCTGCATCTTCCTGCAGCCGGTGGCGGCGAACGTGCTGGCCGCCGGGCTCGGCTCGCTGATCGTGGTGGGCCTGACCGTGCTCGCCCGGCGGCGGCCGCACCTGCGGCCGCTGCTGCCCGTCACGGCCGGCTTCCTCGTCGCGCTGCTGGTCCTGGCGCTCGCGCGGGCCTCGCTGCTGGACGGGCCGCTGCGGACGATCGTGGCCACCCTGGCGATCCTGCTGCCGGGCGGGCTGCTGGTCACCGGGCTGTCCGAGATCGCCGCCGGCGCGGCCAACGCGGGCACCGCCCGGCTGGTCTCCGGCGCCGTGCAGCTGACGCTGTTCCTCGCCGGGGTGGCCGCGGCCGCGACCGCGATCGGCATGCCGTCCACCGCGCTGGCCAACGTGCAGGTGGCCAAGCCGAGCTGGTGGGTGATCGCGCTGGGGCTGGCGATCGCGGTGGCCGGGGTGGTGGTCAACGTCCACACCCCGCCCTCGGCCATCCCGTGGATCGTCGCGGTGATCGCGGTGAGTGTCACCGCCCAGGTGGCGGTGGGGTCGGTGCACGGCGCGGCGATCGGCGGCCTGGCCGGGGCCGTGGCCGCCGCGGTCGCGGCCACCCTGGTGCACTGGCTGCCGGGCGGTCCGCTCTGGCAGGTGCTCTACCTCCCGGCGTTCTGGATCGTCGTGCCGGGCTCCTTCGGTCTGCTGAACACCGCGCAGATCGAGGTCGGCAACGGGGCGCAGTCGCTGCTGGCGGCCGTCTCGGCGGTCTTCGGGGTGTCGATCGGCACACTGATCGGCGCGGTGATCAGCCGGATCCCCCGCCCCAGCCTCACCGGCCTGCCGCACCGGGCCTGAGCCGGTCGGAACCAGGCCTGAGCCGGGCCCGAGCCAAGCCGGACCCGGGACCGGTACGGGCCGCAACCGGGCCCCGGGGCGCGCGGAGGTGCGC
>NZ_JBHVEU010000257.1:0-12831 GCF_042802075.1 Kitasatospora sp. NPDC057518 | reverse complement strand
CACCGGATCCGGTGCGGGGCCCCTCCTCGTGGCGTGCGCTACTTGGCGACGACCATGGCGTCGCGGATCGCCCTGGTCTGGTCGGCCGCCTGGGTCAGGGTGGTCTCCTGGCCGCCGGTGAGCTGGCCGTGGCTGTTCACGTTCATCTTGCTGAAGGTGACCCGGCCGGTGGTGGACCTGTCCGCCCACACGCAGACCGTCGGACCGGGCTTGCCCGCGATCCCGGCCACGCCGCAGGAGAGCTTCGCGGAGGAGTTCCTGGAGTCGCGGGCCGGGAAGTCGGTCAGCGGGGTGGTCCAGGTGACGTCGTCGTCGCCGGTGCTCTTCTTGGCGTCCGCGATGATCTTCCCGGGGTCGTTGAGCTTCCCGTAGACGCCGAGCACCGAGAAGGTGTCGAGGTCGGTGCCCCGGCTGTAGCTGGCCGCGATCACGTGGAGGTCCTTGCCGAAGTCCGCCGCCTCCGGCTTGTTCGGGTCGACGGCCTTGTCCTCGGCCGACTTCTGGGAGTAGCCGTCCGGGATGGTGTCCGGGGCGGACATCCGGTACCGGCCGCCCTGGTCGTTCCCGCCGAGGAACTTCCAGGCGGCGAAGCCGCCGCCGCCCAGCACCAGGGCGCCGACCACCAGCCCGATCACCAGGCCGCCCTTGCCCTTGCGCTGCTGCGGCTGCTGCGGGTAGCCCGGCTGGCCGTACGGGGCCTGCGGAGGCACGCCGTACGGCTGCTGCGGGGGCTGGCCGTACTGCGGTTGGCCGTACGGGGGCTGCGGCTGCGGTTGGCCGTACTGCGGCTGGCCGTACGCGGGCGGGGGCGGGGGCGCGCCGTACGGCTGCTGCGGCGGCGGGCCGTACGGCGGCTGACCCCCGTACGGCTGCGGCTGTCCCTGCGGGTACTGCTGTCCCTGGCCGTACATCTGCGTCCGTGCTCCCCCGCCGCACCCGCGGCCTGTCGTCTGTCCGGTCGTCCGTGCCCGTCCGGTCCACCGGACGAGTGCCCGGGCACGCTACCGCACGGCGCCGGGCCGGGACCCGTCCGGTCCGCGCCGGGGCCGCGGACCGGAAAGCGGTTCGTGACCCACCCCCCGGTTACGTAAACTGTGCGTCGTGACCGACACGACGAACCAGCGCCCCGTGAGCACCTTTGCCGGGGACGAAGCAGCGACCCTCCCGACGACCTACACCCCCGCGGACGTAGAGGGCGAGCTGTACGAGCGCTGGGTAGACCGTGGCTACTTCACCGCGGACGCGAAGAGCGACAAGCCCGCGTACACCATCGTCATCCCCCCGCCGAACGTCACCGGCGTCCTGCACCTGGGCCACGCCTTCCAGCACACGCTGATGGACGCGCTGACCCGCCGCAAGCGCATGCAGGGCTTCGAGACGCTCTGGCTGCCCGGCATGGACCACGCCGGCATCGCGACCCAGAACAAGGTCGAGCAGCAGCTCGCCGAGGAGGGCCTGTCCCGGCACGACCTGGGCCGCGAGGCCTTCGTCGAGAAGGTCTGGGAGTGGAAGAAGAGCTACGGCGGCCGCATCCTCGGCCAGATGCGCCGGCTCGGCGACGGCGTGGACTGGTCGCGCGAGCGCTTCACCATGGACGAGGGCCTGTCCCAGGCCGTCCAGACCATCTTCAAGCGGCTCTTCGACGACGGCCTGATCTACCGCGCCGAGCGCATCATCAACTGGTGCCCGCGCTGCCTCACCGCGCTGTCCGACATCGAGGTGGAGCACGAGGACACCCCGGGCGAGCTGGTCTCGATCCGCTACGGCGAGGGCGACGACTCGATCGTCGTGGCCACCACCCGGGCCGAGACGATGCTGGGCGACACCGCGGTGGCGGTCCACCCGGAGGACGAGCGCTACAAGCACCTCGTCGGCCGGACCATCAAGCTGCCGCTGACCGACCGTGAGATCCCGGTCGTCGCCGACGAGCACGTCGACCCGGAGTTCGGCACCGGCGCCGTCAAGGTGACGCCCGCGCACGACCCGAACGACTTCGCCATCGGCCAGCGCCACGACCTGCCCAACCTGTCCGTCATGGACGAGTGCGGTGCGATCACCGTGCACGGCCCCTTCCTCGGCATGGACCGGCTGGAGGCCCGCTCGGCCGTCGTCGGCGCGCTGCGCGAGCAGGGCCGGATCGTCGCCGAGAAGCGTCCGTACATGCACGCGGTCGGCCACTGCTCGCGCTGCCACACCGTGGTCGAGCCGCGGCTGTCGCTGCAGTGGTGGGTCAAGGTCGAGCCGCTGGCCAAGGCCGCCGGCGACGCCGTCCGCGACGGCAAGGTGGAGATCCACCCGAAGGAGCTGGAGCGCCGCTACTTCGACTGGGTCGACAACATGTACGACTGGTGCATCTCGCGCCAGCTGTGGTGGGGCCACCGGATCCCGGTCTGGTACGGCCCGGACGGCGAGGTCGTCTGCGTCGGCCCCGACGAGCAGCCGCCGACCGGCGAGGGCTGGCACCAGGACCCGGACGTCCTGGACACCTGGTTCTCCTCCGGCCTGTGGCCGTTCTCCACGCTCGGCTGGCCGGAGAAGACCGCCGACCTGGAGAAGTTCTACCCGACCGACGTCCTGGTGACGGGCCACGACATCATCTTCTTCTGGGTCGCCCGGATGATGATGTTCGGCCTGTACGCGATGGACGGCGAGGCGCCGTTCAAGACCGTCGCCCTGACCGGTCTGGTGCGCGACGAGTTCGGCAAGAAGATGTCGAAGTCCTCCGGCACCGCGGTCGACCCGCTGGACTGGATGGACGCCTACGGCGCCGACGCCGTCCGCTTCACCCTGGCCCGCGGCGCCAACCCGGGCGCCGACGTGCCGATCGGCGAGGACTGGGTCAAGGGCTCGCGCAACTTCTGCAACAAGATCTGGAACGCGACCCGCTTCGCGCTGATGAACGGCGCCACCGTCGAGGGTCCGCTGCCCGCGCCGGAGGAGCTGACCGCGGTCGACCGCTGGATCCTGTCGCGGCTGAACGCCACCGTCGCCGAGGTGGACGGGCTGTACGAGGACTACCAGTTCGCCAAGGCCACGGACGCGCTGTACCACTTCGCCTGGGACGAGGTCTTCGACTGGTACGTCGAGCTCTCCAAGACCACCCTGGCCAAGGGCGGTCCGCAGGCGGACGCCTCGCGCCGGGTGCTGGGCGAGGTCCTGGACGTCACCCTGCGGCTGCTGCACCCGGTCGTCCCGTTCGTCACCGAGGCGCTGTGGACGGCGCTCACCGGCGCCGAGTCGCTGGTCGTGACCGAGTGGCCGAAGGACAGCGGCTACCGTGACGCGGCCGCCGAGTCGGAGATCGCCACGCTGCAGCAGGTGGTCACCGAGGTCCGCCGGTTCCGTTCGGACCAGGGCCTGCAGCCCGCGCAGCGCGTCCCGGCCCGGCTGGAGCTGGCCGGCACCGTGCTGGCCGTCCACGAGGACGCGATCCGCTCGCTGCTGCGGCTGACCGCGCCCGAGGAGGGCTTCGCGGCCACCGCCTCGCTGCCGGTGGCCGGTGCCACCGTGTCGCTGGACCTCTCCGGCACCATCGACGTCGCGGCCGAGCGCAAGCGCCTGGCCAAGGACCTCGCGGCCGCCGAGAAGGAGAAGGCCCAGACCACCGCCAAGCTCGGCAACGAGGCGTTCCTCGCCAAGGCGCCGGACGAGGTGGTCGCCAAGATCCGGGGCCGCCAGGAGGCCGCCGAGGCCGACATCGCCCGGATCACCGCCCAGCTCGCGGCGCTGCCGCAGGGCTGACCGCCCGTCCCCGCCGAAGGGGCCGTACTCCGCGACGCGCGGGGTGCGGCCCCTCGGCGTTTTCCGGGTTCCGGTTCCGGTTCGGCTTCCCCGGCCGCTTTCCTTACACCAAATAGCCCAGGAACATTGCTCCCTTCCGGCGAATTATCATCCTGCGACCGGGTGAGGTCCTATTCCGAGCGAATTGATTCCGGTCTTGCCCGCGCGGGTTCGCGGAAGTTTGCAGGTCCGCTGTGTACCGTGTGCACGGAGTTTCCGAATGGGCGTTTCCGCTGAGCGTTCCTGCTGAGCGACGGACGGGAGGGCATGGCGTGGTGGTGACCGAGGAGTTGGCCGACGAACTGCCTCTGGAGGCGGTCGAGGAGGCCAAGGCCAGGGCGGCGACCTTGCTGCTCGCGTTCCGGCACGGCAACCAGATCGCGTTCGACCACGAGCTGGACCTGCTGTTCGCCGAGCACGCCGAGCGCGAGGTGACCACCCTGCTCGCCTGGATCGCCGCCGAGGCCGTCCGCAAGGCGTACGCCCCCGAGGTCGGCGACCGGGTGCTGCGGGCGATGGCCCGGCGGGCCCCGGAGGACACCGGCGGGGTCGCGGTGGACGAGGAGACCGCGAACGCGGCCCAGCTGATCGAGGCGGTGGCGGCCGGCGAGGTGGCCGAGGTCTGCGGCCTGGTGGCCGCGACACCCGACACCACCTTCCTGCTCGGCGGTCTGCTGCAGGGCGTCGCGATGATGCTGCCGCTGCTGCCCGACGGTGAACTGGCCGAGATCACGGCCGAGTTGCGCCGTCGGCACGGCGGCGCCGCGCACGTCCCGGAGGCCCGGGCCGGGGTCTGAACCCGGGCCTCCGGCAGGCCGGCCGGGCCGGTTACGGCATGGCGTGCAGGTGCGAGCCGATGGTGCCGGCCACCGGGTTGCCCGCCTTGGCGTCCCAGTTGGTCGACCAGGTCATCGCGCCGCCGATGCCCGGCCAGGTGGTGTCCGGCTTGTAGCTGCCGCAGTTGGTGCCGGAGGCCAGGCAGTCCAGCGCGTTGTTGACGGTGCCGGCGGCGAGGTACCCGCCGCCCGCGGCGCTGGTGGAGGCCGGCACCCCGAGGCCCACCTGGTCGGGCCGCAGCCCGCCCTTGAGCTGGATGCAGGCCAGCGCGGTGAGGAAGTTCTCGGTGCCCTGGGAGTAGACGTTCCCGTCGCAGCCGTTCATCGCGCCGGAGTTGTAGTACTGCATGTTGACGATGGTGAGGATGTCCTTCACGTTCAGCGCCAGCTTGAAGTACTCCATGCCGGTCGACTGCATGTCGATCGTCTGCGGCGCCATGGTGAGGATGAATCCGCTCCCCGCCTTCGCCGCCAGGGCGTGCAGCGCCTGGCCCATGTAGGTGGAACTGATGCCGTTCTCCAGGTCGATGTCGATCCCGTCGAAGCCGTAGCTCTGCATCAGCGCCCAGGCGGTGCTGGTGAAGGTCGCGGCGGAGGCGGAATCGCCCACCCAGACCGTGCCGTTCTGGCCGCCGATGGAGAGCACCACCCGCTTCCCGGCCGCCCGCTTGGCCGCGATGTCGGCCTTGAACTGGGCGTCGGTGTAGCCGCCGAGGCGGGAGGAGAGCGCCGGGTCGAGGGTGAAGCTCAGGCCGCCGCGGGTGGCGGTGGCGTCCGCGAAGGAGACCGCGATGATGTCGTAGGCGGCCGGGACGTCGCTGATCCGCTGGACGGTGGCGCCGTTGTCGAAGTTCTGCCAGTAGCCGGTGAGGATGTGCTTGGGCAGGTCCGGCGGCTTGCCGGTGGAAGTGGGGGTGGGCGTGCCGCTGTCCGTGGGGGTGGCCGTCGGACTCGGCGAGGCGGTGGAGGTGGCGGTGGCCGTCGGGCTCGGTGACGGCTGCGGTCCGCCGGGGCCGAGCAGCGAGACGTCGTCGGCGGCGAAGGCCGGCTGCCCGTACCAGCCGTGCAGGTAGACGGTGACGCTGGTGGTGTTGGGGCCGGTGGTGAAGCTCGTGGTCAGCTGGGTCCAGCCGCCGGCGCCGGGGGTCCAGGTGCTCGGGTCGGTGCCGCCGGTGCCGCGGGCGCCCAGGTAGACGTACGAGCCCTGCACCCAGGAGCTCAGGGTGTACGCGGAGGAGGGCTTCACCTGGACGGTCTGGGTGCACTCGCCGGTGTCGCTCCCGGCCGGGGTGGACTGCAGGGCGTACGTGCCGGAGTGGACGGTGGTGCGCTGGACCGTACCGCTCGAACAGGTCCAGCCGGACAGGTTCCCGGTCTCGAAGCCGCCGTTGACGATCAGGTCGGTGTCGGCGGCGTGGGCGCCGGTGCCGCCGGCCAGGACGAGTCCGCCCAGGCCGATGACCAGGGCGCTCGCTCCGGCGAGCAGGGAGTGGACGGCGCGCGGGCGCCGGTGTCGGGCAGGTGGCATGACTCCGTCTCCAGTGGGGGAGGCCCGGCGGGCGCCTCGTGGGGGAGGAGCGCCGTCCGGGGTGTCGATGGTGCGCGTGCGGGAGCTACCGACAACTCAAGTCCCGGTCGGGAACGGAGACTTGCCTCACAAGGTGGAGTAGACCAATTCTGCTGTCAAGAGGACCTAGGCCGCCGACGGCAACGCCTGCCGGCTGGCCGGGTCGGCGAGTGCCGCGGTCAGCGCGGCGATCCGGGCCGAGGCCAGGCCGTCGCCGTACGGGCTCGGGGTGACCGCCAGCCGGGCGAGCCGCTCGGGGGTGTCGGAGAGCCAGGCGCGGGCCAGGGTGCCCAGTTCCTCGTCGGGCCGCACCAGCGCGGCGAAGCCGGCCGCCACCGCCTCCGGACGCTCGGTGGAGCGGCGCACCACCAGCAGCGGGCGGCCGAGCACGGTGCACTCCTCCTGCACGCCGCCGGAGTCGGAGACCAGCAGCGCCGCGTGGCACGCCAGGCCCAGGAAGTCGCCGTAGCCGACCGGGCCGGTGACGGCGAGGCGCTTCAGCAGGCCGTCCAGGCCGAAGCGTTCGACGGCGGCCCGGGTGCGCGGGTGCATCGGGAACAGCACCGGGGTGCCGGCCCGGGCGATCCGGTCCAGCTCGGCGAGCACCGCGCCGAGCGCCTCGGCGGTGTCGGTGTTCTCCGGGCGGTGCACGGTGGCCAGCACGTACGCGTCCGGGCGCAGGCCGTGCGCGGCGAGCAGCGCGGCGCGGGCGGCCCCGTCCGGCAGCTGACGGCGGACCACCTCGACGACGGTGTTGCCGGTGAGCTCGATCCGGTCCTCGGCCAGCGACTCGGCGCGCAGGTTGGCGACGTTCTCCCCGGTGGCGGCGCAGAGCAGGTCGGAGACGTGGTCGACCATCACCCGGTTGTGCTCCTCGGGCATCGCCCGGTCGAAGCTGCGCAGCCCGGCCTCGACGTGGACCAGCGGGATCTCCCGGGCGTTGGCGGCCAGCGCCCCGGCGAGGGTGGCGTTGGTGTCGCCCTGGACGACCACGGCGGCGGGGCGGTCCTCGGCGAAGGCGGCGTCCAACTGGCCGAGGGACTGGGCGATCTGACCGGCCCGGGGGCGGCCGCCGACCCCGGTGAGCAGCTCCGGCCGGGGCAGGTCCAGGTCGCGCAGGAAGCGGCCGGACATCGCCTCGTCCCAGTGCTGGCCGGTGTGCACCAGCCGGGTGGCGTCGCCGAGTTCGTGGATCAGCGGGGCGAGCTTGACCAGCTCGGGGCGGGTGCCGAGGACGACGGCGACGCTGGACGGGGGCAGGCACATGCTCATGCGGGGCTCCGGTGGCGTGGGGGAGGGGCGGCGCGAAGGGGGAGGGGCGGGCTCAGGACTCGAGCGCGGTGGGGGCGCCGAGGGCGGTCTTCTCGGCGTTGCGGCGGGTCTTGGCCCAGCCGTTGCGGCCGAGCAGCATCCGGACCGCGGCCCGGGTGGCGACCACGAACAGGTGGTAGGCGTAGAGCCAGACCAGGACGCCCCAGAGCAGCCCGGTGAGCCGGCCGCGGTCGGGGTGGACGGCCCGGCGGTAGGCGAAGCCCCAGAACACCATCGGCAGCGTGGCGAGCACGAAGGCGAGCAGCATCCACGGGCCGAACCGGAGCTGGAACTCGGCGGTCTCCTCCGGGAAGAGCACCAGCCCGGCGCCGGTGATCCCGAGCGAGACGGGGAAGAGCAGCACCAGCAGCACGCAGACCACCGGCTGGAGGAAGGTGTACAGCACCTCGGCCTTGCCGGTCGCGGTGTAGTGCGGGGAGCGCAGCACCCGGCCGGTGTAGCGCAGGCACTGCATGTTGCCCTGGGCCCAGCGGGTGCGCTGGGTGAGGAAGCGGCGCGGCGAGATCAGGCCCTCCTGGGAGACCTGGGCCTCGGTGACGTGGGTGAGCCGCCAGCCGGCCAGGCGCAGGTCGAGGCCGGACTCGTAGTCCTCCAGCAGGGCGCGCTCCGGCCAGGGGCGGCCGGCCCGGCCCTCCTCGGCGGTGAGCGAGTCGAGGGCGGTGAGCCGGACGAACTGGCCGTTGCCGCCGAGGCCGACGCTGCCGGTGCGGCGGCGCAGCAGCTGCATGCCGGTGTTGGTGGCCTGGAACTCGACGTCCTGCATCCGCACCAGCGCGCGGGCCAGGGCGTTGGCGAGCCGGCCGCGGCCGGGCAGCGGGAGCTCGTCGTCGGCGTTGCGCATCCGGACGCCGATCTGGACGGCGCCGGTGTCGGGCCGGCCGAGGGCCTTGGGGTTGCAGACCCGGGCGAGGGTGCCGGGGTCGAGCTGCCCGTCGGCGTCGACCACGCCGATCACCACCCGGGAGCGGTCGGTGCCCTCGGGCAGCCGGGCGGAGATCTCCCGGTAGGCGGCGTTGAGGGCGGCGCCCTTGCCGATCCGGGCGTGCGGGCGGCGGCGCTGGACCAGGTGGATCCGCGGGTCGCGGGCCGCGGCGGCGAGGACCAGCTCGCGGGTGGCGTCCTCGCTGTCGTCGTCGATCACCCACAGGTGGGCCTCGGGCGCGCTGGTCCGCAGGCCGTCCAGGGTCTGGGTGACCACGGCCTCCTCGTCGCGGCAGGGGATCACCAGGTGCCACCGGAAGGCGGCGGGGTCGCCGGGCTCGGCGGGGCGGCCGTGCCGGAAGGCGTGGCGGGAGCCCGCCCAGTACACGAGGAAGCGTCCGAAGACGAGGGCCATGTAGCCGACGAGCGCCAGGGAGATCAGTCCGGCGACCCAGACGACGGCGTCCTGGCGAAGCACGATCCACTCGTGCAGGGCGTCGGGCATGGCGCAGTGCTCCCAGTGATCAAAGGCTGAAGGCTCCTATCGGTTGCGAATCGATGCTTCATTGCGGTTCAAATCGCTAAATCAATAGTAAAGGGAGGAAACTAGCTGATCATGGGAAAGAACGGGCAAAGTGGTCGTTCTCACCCCGTGAGGAGGACCCGCCAGCGCTCCGTAGACTGTGGACGTGAGCGACAAGGCCGACCCGAACCCGTACACCATCCGCCCCGCCGACGGCGGCACCGGCGACGCCCTGCGCGACGTCGAGGTGGAGCTCTCCAAGCGCTGGCCGGAGAACAAACTGGAGCCCTCGCTCGACCGGATCGAGGCGCTGATGGACATCCTGGGCCAGCCCCAGCGGTCCTTCCCCTCCATCCACATCACCGGCACCAACGGCAAGACCTCCACCGCCCGGATGATCGAGCAGCTGCTCAACACCTTCGAGCTGCGCACCGGCCGCTACACCAGCCCGCACGTGGAGTCCGTCACCGAGCGGATCACCCTGGACGGCGCCCCGATCACCCCCGAGCGCTTCGTCGAGGTCTACCGCGACATCGAGCCCTACGTGCAGATGGTCGACGCGGCGCAGCCGGTGCCGATGTCCTTCTTCGAGGTGCTGACCGGCATGGCCTACGCGGCCTTCGCCGACGCCCCGGTGGACGTCGGCGTGGTCGAGGTCGGCATGGGCGGCTCCTGGGACGCCACCAACGTCATCGACTCCGCCGTCGCCGTGATCACCCCGATCGGGCTCGACCACACCGACAAGCTCGGTGAGACCACCGGCGAGATCGCGGTCGAGAAGTCCGGGATCATCAAGTCCGGCGCCGTCGCCGTCGTCGCCCAGCAGCAGCTGGACGCCGCCCAGAACATCCTGCGCCGCGCCGTCGAGGTGGACGCCACGGTCGCCCGCGAGGGCATGGAGTTCGGCGTGATCCGCCGCGAACTCGCCGTCGGCGGCCAGCTGGTGACGCTGCGCGGACTCGGCGGCGAGGAGTACGAGGACGTCTTCATCCCGCTGCACGGCGAGTACCAGGCGCACAACGCGGCCCTCGCCCTGGCCGCGGTCGAGGCCTTCTTCGGCGTCGGCGGCGCGCGCGGCGGGCAGCTGGACGTGGACAAGGTCCGCCAGGGCTTCTCCGGCGTCTCCTCGCCGGGCCGCCTGGAGGTCGTCCGCCGCAGCCCCACGATCGTCCTGGACGCCGCGCACAACCCGCACGGCGCCCGCGCCACCGTGGCCGCGCTCACCGAGTCCTTCGGCTTCACCCGGCTCGTCGGCGTGATCGGCACCTCCGGGGACAAGGACGTGGCCGGCGTGCTGGAGGCCTTCGAGCCGATCCTGGCCGAGGTCGTCATCACCCAGAACTCCACCCACCGCGCGATGGACGTCGACGCGCTCGCCGCCCTCGCCGTCGAGATCTTCGGCGAGGACCGCGTGCAGGTCGAGCCCCGGCTCGACGACGCCATCGCCGCCGCCGTCAGCCTCGCCGAGGAGGAGGGCGACCTCGGCGGCGCCGGGGTGCTGGTCACCGGTTCGGTCATCACGGTGGGCGAGGCCCGCCTGCTGCTCGGGAGGAAGTGACATGAGGACGCTCTGCTCCTCGACTCTGATCGGCGAAGTGCTGCTGGTCCTGTTCGCGGCGCTGGTCGCGATGCGGCTCACCGACGTCTCCAACGCGGAGATCTGGACGGTCAGCGGCATCGCGATGGCGCTGTGCGTCCTGCTCTGCGGCATGATCGACCGCCCCGGCGCGGTGCAGATCGGCTGGGCGCTGCAGATCGGGCTGATCGCCAGCGGCTTCGTGCTGCCGACCATGTTCGGGCTCGGCGTGGTCTTCGCCGGCCTGTGGTGGTGCTCGGTGCACTACGGCCGCAAGGTGGACGCGTTCAAGGCCGCCAGGGCCGCCGCGGAGGCCGCCGCCGTACAGGCCTGAGGCTCGGACCAGCGGACCGACACGCCGTGTACGCAAGGTAATCTCTGCCCTGTCGGCGCCGCCTGTCGACCCGACTGTCTGCCGAACCGAATCCCCAGGAGACGCACCGTGTCCCAGCGCACTCTCGTCCTGCTCAAGCCCGACGCCGTCCGCCGCGGCCTGGCCGGCGAGATCATCAGCCGCATCGAGCGCAAGGCCGGCTGGCGGTTCGCCGCCATCGAGCTGCGCACCTTCGACCGGGCGACGCTGGAGCAGCACTACGCGGAGCACGTGGGCCGCCCGTTCTACGAGCCGCTGCTGGAGTTCATGACCACCGGCCCGTCGATCGCGCTGATCGTCGAGGGCGAGGAGGTCGTCAAGGGCATCCGCATGCTGGCCGGCGCCACCAACCCGCTGGAGGCCGGGGCCGGCACCATCCGCGGCGACTACGCGACGATCACCCGCGAGAACCTGATCCACGCCTCCGACTCCCCGGAGTCCGCCGAGCGCGAGATCAAGATCTTCTTCCCCGCGCACGCCTGATCCGGCGAGCGGGACCCGGGCGACACGCCCGGGGGGACGTTCGTACCGCCCCGGTCGGGACCATTGGCCCGGCCGGGGCATTCTTATCGTGAAATAGGGAACTGGCGGCGCCGACACGGCGTCCCAATCCTCGGAGATGCGATCACGCCCCGGACAATGGACGGTATGCCCCACGCCGACGTCCGTACCGAGTGGCGTGGCTACGATGGACGCGACTCAAGGGCCCGGTAAGACAGCTCAGCTGTTCTCCGCCCACGCGTGGACGCGCGCATTCGTCCACCCCCCCATGAACTCCGAGCCCGGGAAGGCACCCACACCCCATGGCGAGCAACCTGTCGTTCATCGGCCGCGACTTGGCGATCGACCTCGGAACAGCCAATACGCTGGTGTACGTCAGGGGCAAGGGCATCGTTCTGAACGAGCCGTCCGTCGTCGCGGTGAACACCAACACCGGCGGCATCCTCGCCGTCGGCGCCGAGGCCAAGAAGATGATCGGCCGCACCCCGGGCAACATCGTCGCCATCCGCCCGCTCAAGGACGGCGTGATCGCCGACTTCGAGATCACCGAGCGGATGCTGCGGTACTTCATCCTCAAGATCCACCGCCGCCGCTACCTCGCCCGCCCCCGCGTCGTGGTCTGCGTGCCCTCCGGCATCACCGGCGTCGAGCGCCGCGCCGTCATCGAGGCCTCCTCGCAGGCCGGCGCCCGCCAGGTGCACATCATCGAGGAGCCGATGGCCGCCGCGATCGGCGCCGGCCTGCCCGTCCACGAGGCCACCGGCAACATGGTCGTCGACATCGGCGGCGGCACCACCGAGGTCGCCGTGATCTCCCTCGGCGGCATCGTCACCGCCCAGTCCATCCGGGTCGCCGGCGACGAGCTGGACAACGCGATCGTCCAGCACATCAAGAAGGAGTACTCGCTGCTCCTCGGCGAGCGCAGTGCCGAGCAGATCAAGATGAGCATCGGCAGCGCCTTCGGCCTGGAGGGCGAGAAGGACGAGCACGCCGAGATCCGCGGCCGCGACCTGGTCAGCGGTCTGCCCAAGACCGTGGTCATCTCCGCCGCCGAGGTCCGCGAGGCCATCGACGAGCCCGTCAACGCGATCATCGACGCGGTCAAGACCACCCTCGACCAGTGCCCGCCCGAGCTGGCCGGCGACGTCATGGACCGGGGCATCGTGCTCACCGGCGGCGGCGCCCTGCTGCGCGGCCTGGACGAGCGGCTGCGCCGCGAGACCGGCATGCCGATCCACATCGCGGAGAACCCGCTCGACTCCGTCGCGCTCGGCTCCGGCAAGTGCGTCGAGGAGTTCGAGGCGCTCCAGCAGGTACTCGACGCTTCGCCGCGTCGTTGACAGGTCGCCGCACCACCGGCACCACACGTCACATCAGACACTCGACTGAACGGGCCGCCGCCCGGGCCCCACAGCCCCGGGC
>NZ_JBHVEU010000256.1:0-12834 GCF_042802075.1 Kitasatospora sp. NPDC057518 | reverse complement strand
GCGACGCGGCCCGCATGCCGTGGCGGGCGTACCGAACCGGCGGAGGAGTCCCCACCCGGTTGGGTCAGCCGGCGAGTTCCTCGCGCAGCAGGCGGGCGGCGCCGACCAGGCTCTCCAGCGAGGCCCGGGTCTCCGTCCAACCGCGGGTCTTCAGCCCGCAGTCGGGGTTGACCCAGAGCCGCTCCGCCGGGATCGCGGCCAGGCCCGCGCGCAGCAGGGAGACGGCCTCCTCGGTGCTGGGGACGCGCGGGGAGTGGATGTCCCAGACGCCGGGGCCGACCTCGCGCGGGTAGCCCGCCTCGGCCAGCTCGCCGGCGACCTCCATGTGGGAGCGGGTCGCCTCCAGGGAGATGACGTCGGCGTCGAGGTCGTCGATCGCCGTCATGATGGCGCCGAACTCGGCGTAGCACATGTGGGTGTGGATCTGGGTGTCGGCGCGGACGCCGGAGGTGGCGAGGCGGAAGGCCTCGGTGGCCCAGTCCAGGTACGCCGGGCGGGCGGCGGCCCGCAGCGGGAGGGTCTCGCGCAGGGCCGGCTCGTCGACCTGGACGACTGCGGCGCCCCCGGCCTCGAGGTCGACGACCTCGTCGCGCAGGGCGAGGGCGACCTGGCGGGCGGTGTCGGCGAGCGGCTGGTCGTCGCGGACGAAGGACCAGGCGAGCATGGTGACCGGGCCGGTGAGCATGCCCTTGACCGGACGGTCGGTCAGGCCCTGCGCGTAGCGGAACCAGTCGACGGTCATCGGGTGCGGCCGGGAGATGTCCCCGGCGAGGACCGGCGGGCGCACGTACCGGGTGCCGTAGGACTGCACCCAGCCGTGCCGGGTGGCCAGGTAGCCGGTGAGCTGCTCGGCGAAGTACTGGACCATGTCGTTGCGCTCGGGCTCGCCGTGCACCAGGACGTCCAGGCCGGCCTTCTCCTGGTACGCGATGACCTCGCGGACCTCGGCCTCCATCCGCTCCCGGTACGTGGCGCCGTCGATCCGACCGGCCGTCAGGTCGGCCCGGGCGACGCGCAGTTCGGTGGTCTGCGGGAAGGAGCCGATGGTGGTGGTCGGCAGCAGCGGCAGGCCGAGCCGGGCGCGCTGGGCCTCGGCCCGCTGCGGGTAGGCCTGGGCGCGGCGGGCGTCCGCGTCGGTGACGGCGGCGATCCGGGCGCGCACCGCCGGGTCGCGGGTGATCGGCGAGCCCGCGCGGGAGGCCAGGTCTGCCCGGTTGGCGGCGAGGTCGGCGGCGATCGCGCCGGTGCCCTCGCGCAGGCCGCGGGCGAGCAGCGCCGCCTCGGTGGCCTTCTGCTTGGCGAAGGCCAGCCAGCGGGCGATCTGCGGGTCGATGTCGCGTTCGAGGGTGGCGTCGATCGGCACGTGCAGCAGGGAGCAGGACGGCGCGACGTCGACGGTGTCGGCGAGGCCCAGCAGGGTCGCCAGGGTCGTGAGGGATTTCTCCAGGTCGTTGATCCAGATGTTGCGCCCGTCGATCACCCCCGCCACCAGCCGCTTGCCGGGCAGGCCGCCGGCGGCGGCGAGGTCCTCCAGGTTGGCCGCGGCCGGGCCGGTGAAGTCCAGTGCCAGACCCTCGATCGGGGCCTTCGCCAGGACCGGCAGGGCGTCGCCGAGCCGGTCGAAGTAGCTGGCGACCAGCAGCTTGGGCCGGTCGGTGAGGGCGCCCAGCTCGCGGTAGGCGCGGGCGGCGGCGTTGAGCTCGGCCGGGGTGCGGTCCTGGACCAGTGCGGGCTCGTCCAGTTGCACCCAGTCGGCGCCGGCGGCGCGCAACCCGGCCAGCAGCTCCGCGTAGACGGGCAGCAGCCGGTCCAGCAGGGTGATCGGCTGGAAGTCGGCGGCCACCCCGGGCGCCGGCTTGGCGAGCAGCAGGTAGGTGACCGGCCCGACCAGCACCGGCCGGGCCGCGTGGCCGAGCAGCAGCGCCTCGCGCAGTTCGCCCACCGCCTTGGCCGGGTTCGCCGTGAACACCGTGTCCGGCCCCAACTCAGGGACCAGGTAGTGGTAGTTGGTGTCGAACCACTTGGTCATCTCCAGCGGGGCGACGTCCTGGTTGCCGCGCGCCATGGCGAAGTACCCGTCCAGCGGGTCGGCTTCGACGGCGGCCCGGTGCCGGGGCGGGATCGCGCCGACGGCGACGGTGGTGTCCAGCACGTGGTCGTAGAACGAGAAGTCACCGGTCGGGACCTCTTCGACGCCGGAGTCGGCGAGCTGCTGCCAGTTCCCCCGGCGCAGGTCGGCGGCGGTGGCCAGCAGCACCTCGGCGGTGACCGAGCCCTTCCAGTAGCCCTCGATGGCCTTCTTGAGCTCCCGGCCCCGGCCCTGGCGGGGGTAGCCGTACGCGGTGGCGACGCTCGCCGCGGCTGCGGACTTCGTGGTCAAGGGACTCTCCTTCGCGAGTCTGTTCTCCTCAGGTACCCGGAGACGGCACGAAGGCGCGAAGGGATGACGTACCCGGCGGCGGCCGTCACGGGAACGTACGGGCCTGGTCCGCCTGGTATGGTCGCCGACCCGCCCACGAGGTCACCGGATAGCCGCGCGCGGGTCGTCCGCGGGCGGGCAGTGGCAGGTCTTCGGACTCGCGGGCGCGTCCGTCCCGTGAAGGGCGGACACCTACTGGCCGTCGCTTCCCAGACCCGTCCCGGGTCCAGTGCGTATGACGGCGGTCGTTCCCACTCACCGCTGCGGGGCAGTCCCGGACTGGCCAGTCGAAAGGCGTCACCGGGTTCCCTCTTGCGACGCCCTGCCTGGCGGACAGGGCGAACCAGCTGCACCGTCAGCTTAGGGGCAAAACACCGGGCCCGGCGCGGGAATCTCGGAACCCGTCCGCATGGTGGAACGCCACCACGGCTCGCGGGGCCGGTGGTCAGGTCCGCGTCGGGGTGTCCGGCGTGCGCGGCAGGGCGGCGCGGATGTCCGCGAGCAGTCCGGTCAGGCCGCGTCCCGGACCCAGTCGGCCGTCCAGTCGCGCGAGCTGGTCGGCCGGGATGCCCGCCAGTATCCGTTCAGCTTCGACCAGCAGCTGCCGTCCCCGCTGGAGGTCTGACCTCATCCTGGCGACCTGCGCCTGCGCTCCGCCCAGCTGGCGGCGGGCGGATTCCAGTGCGGCGTGCTGTTCCGGGGTCAGGACGACGACGTCGACCCCGTCCAGCGTCATCGTCCGGTGCTTCGCGGGCTTGGGCACGATGGTCGGCCTTTCGGTTCAGGGGTGCGCCGGGCCGGTGGGCCGCGCGACGGGCGGCGGCCCCACCGTGGTGTCCGGGCCGGGCGTGGCGTCCTGGCCGGCTGGGGCGTGCGGGCCGGGCGGGGCCTCGAAGCGCACCGTGGGCTCGAAGTTGGCGCGGCGGGCCGCGCGGCGGAAGACGGTGAGGACGGCCGGCCCGACGACGAGCACGGCGGTGAAGGTGGTGACGGCGCGGCCGGTGTCCCAGCCGAGCGAGGTGGCCAGGTCGAACAGCAGGTAGCGGTGCCACTGCTCGGTGAAGGGCAGGCCCGGCAGGTAGGCGATCGAGCTGTTCGGGTCGGTGGAGAACGGCCAGAAGGAGAGGTTCAGCAGGAAGCCGAAGAGGTAGCCGGAGAACGCCCCGTACCCGGCCAGCAGCGGCACCTCCCAGCGCCGCCCGGCCCCCGGCAGCAGCCCGGCGAGCATGCCGACGAAGGCGCAGCCGAACATCTGGTACGGCATCCAGGGGCCGACGCCGCCGGTGAGCAGCGCGGAGGCGAACAGCGAGGTGCAGCCGAGGGTGAAGCCGAAGCCGGGGCCGAAGACCCGGCCGGCCAGCACCAGGATGAAGAAGACCGTCTCCACTCCGGCGGTCCCGGCGCCGAGCGGGCGGAGTCCGGCGTTGACGGCGGACAGGACGCCGAGCATGGCGAGGGCCTTGGCGTCGATGCCGCCCGCGGAGATCTCCGCGATGACGACGGCGAGCACCAGGACCAGCAGGGCACCGAAGATCAGCGGCGGCGCGTAGTTGGAGCCGAACCGCCCGGGCGCGACCACGAACGGCCAGGTGAAGGCCACCAGCCCGATGAAAGCGGCCAGGGCGACGACGACACGGGCCCGGCCGGGGATCCGGACGGCGGTCACCGGGCGGCCTCCACCGCTTCCACGGCCGCCGCGACCTGTCGCACCGTCAGGTAGCCGAGCGGGGCGAGGATCTTGGCGGTCTGCGGGGCGAAGGTGGGCGAGGCGACGATGACCTCGGCGGTGGGCCCGTCGGCGACGATCTCGCCCTCGGCCATCACCACGACGCGGTCGGCGGCGGAGGCGACGAACTCGACGTCGTGGGTGGAGACGACGACCGTACGGCCTTCGGCGGCGAGGGCGTCCACGATGCCGGTGAGCGCCTCCTTCGCCTGGTAGTCGAGCCCCCGGGTGGGTTCGTCCAGCAGCACGACCCGTGGTGCGGCGGCGAGTTGGATCGCCAGGACGAGGGCCAGCTTCTGCCCCTCGGAGAGCTCCCGGGGGTGGGTGCCGTCCGGGATCCCAGGGGCCAGGCGGTCGAGGACCTGCCGTGCGGTCGGCCCGCCGGCGCCGTCGGCTTCGAGGTCGCTCTGGGCGAGTTCCTGGGCGACCGTCTCCAGGTACAGCAGGTCGGTGGGGGTCTGCGGGACGAGCCCGACCAGCTGCCGGGCCCGGGCCGCGGGCAGCCGCTTGGGGTCCGCGGCCGGGCCGCCCCCGGCGCCGGTGACCTTCACGCTGCCGCCCTGGCGGGGCCCGGAGCCCTGGAGGGCCCACAGGAGCGAGGACTTGCCGGACCCGTTGCGGCCCATCAGCGCCGTGACCTCGCCCGCCCGCAGCTCCAGCCGGACGTCCCGGACGGCGGCCACCGGCCCGTACCGGACGACGACCCCCGTCGCCTCCAGCACCGGTTCCCCCGCCACCGCTGCCCGGCGCGGCGGGGGAACCGGCAGGTCCGTGAGCCTCTCCCGCAGCGGCGCGGCGGCCCGGCGGGCGTCCCGGACGGACAGCGGCAGCGGCCGCCAGCCGGCCAGTCGGCCGAGGTCGACGACGGGCGGCGCGATCGCGGTGTCCCGGAAGACCTCGGCCGGGGGGCCGTGCACGACCGTCCCGTCGCCGGGCAGGTAGGCGACCCGGTCGGCATACTGGACGACCCGCTCCAGGCGGTGCTCGGCCAACAGGACGGTCACGCCGAGGTCGTGGACCAGCCGGGTGATCGCGGCCAGCACCTCCTCGGCGGCGGTCGGGTCGAGCGCGGAGGTCGGCTCGTCCAGCACCAGGACGCGCGGGTGCGCGGTGAGCACCGAGCCGATGGCGACGCGCTGCTGCTGGCCGCCGGAGAGCTCGTACAGGGCCCGGTGGCGCAGGTCGGCCAGGCCGAGCAGGTCCAGGGTCTCCTCGACGCGCTTGCGCATGGTCTCCGGCGGGATCGCCAACTGCTCCATGACGTACGCCAGTTCCTCCTCCACCGTGTCGGTGGTGAAGCCGGCCAGCGGGTCCTGCCCGACCACGCCGACCACGTCGGCGAGTTCGCGCGGCGGGTGGTGGGCGGTGTCGCGGCCGTCCACGGTGACCCGGCCGCGCAGGGTGCCGCCGGTGAAGTGCGGCACCAGTCCGTTGACGGCGCCGAGCAGGGTCGACTTGCCGACGCCGGTGCGGCCGACCACCAGGCAGAGCTCGCCCTCCGGGATGTGCAGGTCGACGTCGCGCAGGACGGGCGTGCTCTCGCCGTCGTACACCACGCCGACCCGGTCGAATCGGATCACGTGCTCACCTCGGAGGTCGTGCGGTCGGTGCGGTCGATGGGGGCGGCGTCGGGACGTGCGGCCGGGCGCGGCCCCGGCCCGGCGGCGGGTCCGGGCGTCCGGCCGGGCGGCGGCGAGACGATCCCGGCCGCCCCCGCCAGCAGCAGGGCGAGCACCGGGACGAGCGGCAGAGTCGGCCAAGTCAGCGGGTACAGCGAGGGGTTGAGGTCGGTGGCGTCGTAACCGACGGTGGCGAACAGCAGCACGGCGGCGGTCACCCCGCAGCCGGCCACGCCCCACTCGGCGGCCCGCCAGCGGTCCGGCCGGTAGGTGGTGCGCCGCACCCGCCGCCCGCCGAGCAGCAGGCCCGCCACGCAGAGCACGGCGCCCGCGAGGAAGGCGGGCAGGCCGAGCGCGGCCGGGGCCGTCCCGTCCAGCAGCCCGTACACCCCGGCGCACAGGCCGCACATGCCGAGCAGCATCAGCGCGCCGGTCAGCCGGCGGGAGCGGCGCGAGGCGGTGCCGGAACGCCCGTAGCCGCGCGAGTCCATCGCGGCCGCGAGGCTGAGCGAACGCTCCAGCGCGTCCTCCAGGACCGGCACCACGATGCTGCGCAGGGCGCGGACGCCCTTGCGCCGCCCGGCACGCAACCGCCGTGCCCGGGCGACGCGTTGGACGCTCTGCACCAGCTGGGGCGCGACGCTGAGCGACACCGTCACGGCGACGCCAAGCTCGTACAGGGCCCCCGGCAGCACCCGCAGCGCCCGCTTGGGGTTCGCCAGGGTGTTCGCGGCGCCGATGCAGCAGATCAGACAGGCCAGCCGCAGCCCGTCGAAGGCCGCCGAGAGCGTGGCCTCCAGCGAGACCGGGCCGCCGATCTCGATGCCCGCGTACCAGGCGGGGGTCGGGATGTGCGGCAGGGAGAAGAGCAGGTGGTCGTGCGGGGTGACACCGGTGGCGAAGACGCACCGGAAGACCATCCGGATCGCCACCACCGTCAGGGCCAGCCACAGGTAGTAGGCGAACCCGCGCGCCCACGGCGCCTCGCTGCGGCGGGCGGTGACCACGAAGCCGAGCACGGCGAGGACGAGCAGGAGCAGCAGCGGGTTGGTGGTGCGGCTGGCCGCCGTCGCCAGGGCCAGCGCCCAGGCCCACCAGGCCAGCGGGTGGAGGTTGCGCGGGATGCGCCGGCCCCCCGCGGCCCGCCCGGGGGCGCGCTGCGGGGAGCCGGACTCGCGCTTGTCGAGCGTGCCCACCGGATCACTCGGCCCGTCGGCGGCGGCGCCGGGCGGCCACCACCGTGGCCACGCCCAGCGCCACGACGAGGACCGAGCCGAGCACGGCGGGGACCATCGACCCGGAGTCGTGCGGTGCGTCGGCCACCGGGTTGGCGTCCACCACCCCGCCGGGCACGGCTGCCGCGGACGTGGGCCCGGCCTCGGCCGCGGCCGTCTGCGGTGTCGACTGGTCGCTCGGGGCGTCGGTCGGCGGGGCGGTGGACGGCTCGGCCGGCACCGGCGTGGGGTCGGGCGCACCCGGCGGGGTGCTGCCGTCCTCGGGGATGGCGGGGTCCGTCCCCGGGGTCGCGGCGGACGCGGGCGGACGGGCTCCGCCGGGCTGAGGCGCGGCGGGGGCCGGGGCCCGGCCGCCGGTTGAGCCAGTGCCCCCGGTTGACCCGGAGCCGCCGGTCGCACCGGAGCCGCTGCCGCCCGTCGTACCGGATCCGCCCGCCGCTCCGCCGGAACCACCCGTCGTGCCCTGGCCCGGGTCGGCCGGCTGCCCGCCCGGGCTGGAGTTGTGGGCCCGGACACTGTCCGGCGAGATCGTCGGACGGCCTTCGGTGCCCTCGACGTTGGTGCCGCCGAAGATCCACAGGTCGACGCTGCCGGGCTTCGGCTTGTAGAGCATCGCGCCGAGCTGGCTGTAGGACCACTCGTTCTGGCCCGGATCGGCGTGCCAGTACGACCAGTACGCGGTGGCCGGGGGCGTCAGGACGCACTTCTCCTGCTCCGGCGTCGGGTACTGCTTGCCGCCCTGGAAGCCGCTGTAGCCGATCCGGCAGATGAAGGCCGGGCCGTCGTGGCCGGTGCCGGTGGTCTTCCAACCGCCCTGGTTGAGCAGGGTGAACCCGGTGGTGGGCGTGGTCCCGCAGGAGCGCAGCAGCGGGCCGCCCCACTTGCCGAAGTCCACGGCGAGTACGGCACCGGAGGTGGTGGTGCACTGCTCGATCGGCAACGGGGTCGCGGCGGCCGGGGTGGTGCCCGCGGCGACGCCGCCGAAGGCGAGGGCGAAGGTCAGCGACGCCGCCCCGGACAGCCGGGCGAGGCGCGTGCCGAGTCCCCGGCTCACCGGTGACGCCCCGGGGCGGCCGCGGTGCGGCGACGGGCGACGAGGACGGCCCCGGCGCCGAGCGCGGTCAGCGCGCCGGCTCCCGCCGTCAGCGCCAGTGCCTGGCTTCCGGTACTGGCCAGGCCGCCTGAACCGGTCCGCACCGGTACGCCCCCGGCCTCGGCGACACCGCCGGACGACGGGGCGTCGGTGGCCGGGGCCGGCCCGGTCGTGGTGGGCGAACCCGTCGGGGAGGACGTCCCCGTCGGGGTACCTGTCGGCGTCCCGGTGGGAGTAGGCGTCGGCGTGCCCGCGAGGTCGCGGGACAGCGTCCCGAAGGAGATGCCGGTGGCACCGCCCAGCACCTGTGTGGACGCGCGGACGTCCGACCCCCGCTGCCCGGCCGCCGCGACGTTGAACCCGCCGTCGCCGTTCTGCTGCCCGGCGAGGAAGTCGAGCGCCTTGGCGATCTGTCCACCGTAGGCGGCCTGGCGCAGCGTCATGCCCTGGACGGCCAGCGCGGCCGAGTTGGTGGAGTCGCCGGACGCGCCGGGGAAGCCGCCGTCGGGCAGCTGCCGCGCGGCGAGCCAGCCGAGCCCCTGGTCGACCGCCCGGGCGGCCTCGTCCCCGGGGACGAGGGCGAGGGCCATGACGGCCATCGCCGTGCTGTCCACGTCGGAGTCGCCGGTGGCGGGGATCAGGCTCGGCCAGGAGCCGTCCGGGTGCTGGAGGCCCTTCAGGTAGGCGATCGCGGGGGCGGCGCTGGTGGACTCCCCGGCCCGGAGCTGGGCCATGACGGCGAGCGCCTGGGAGAAGACGGAGGTGGCGTAGGCGTAGTTGCCCGGGGCGGCGCAGCCGGTGGTCGCGTCGGCCTTGGCGCACACCAGCGCGGCGAGGGCGGCGATCAGGTCGTGGCCGCCGAAGTCCCGCGGGTTGCGGCCGACGGCCTGGGCGAGCAGCGCCTCCTTGCCGATGGACCCGCCGCCGGCGTACTCGGTGCCGATCGCGGTCCAGTCGTTGACGGTGCGCTCGCTCGCGTCCTTGCCCTGCTGGTCGAGGAAGTCGACGATCCGGCGCAGCGCGGCGTCGTCGGTGCCGGTCGCGGCGAGGGCGTAGGCCCCGTCGATGGTCAGGCCGAAGTCGGCGAAGGCCGGGAAGCCCTCGTAGTAGTGGCCGTCGATCAGCCGGGCCGGGTCGGTGAGGTAGGCGCTCCCCCTGGCCGCGTCGGGTTTCCTCCCCGCGGGCGGGGTCGGCGTGGTGGTGGGGCCGTCCGGGTTGTGCCGGACGGTGGTGAGGTCGGTACCGGTGAGGGCCAGGAGGGCCTGCTCGGTGGCGACGGCGTCCGGGTCGGTGGTCGACTCGTCGGGGCCGAGGCCGCCGTCCTTGCCCTGGCGGGCGGCGAGCCAGGCGGTGGCGGCGGCCCGGTGGGCGTCCTGGCCGGTGGCCCGGAAGACCTGGGCGGCGATCGCGGTGCTGGTGGTGTCGCCGGGGGCGCCGGGGTACGGGAGGAGGGAGCCGTCGGGCTGCTGGCTCGCCGCGAGCTGGTCGGCGGCCTTCCTGGCGGCCGCTTCGTAGCCGGGGGCGGTCCGCAGGGCGAGGGCGGCGATCGCGGTGGCGGACGGGTCGGACTCGCAGTGGTCACCCGCGACGATCATCGAACCGGCCATGCCGCCGTCGGCGCACTGGAAGGCCGCGAACCGGGCGAGGGCCGGGGCGGGCGGCGTCACGCCGGCGCGCTGGAGGGCGATGACGCCGAGGGACTGGACCCAGGGCGAGGACGCGCCGAGGAAGTCCCCGGCGGCGGTGCACCTGCCGTTCTCCCCCGCCCCCGTGCAGACGTGGTCGGTGAGCGCGGCGACCAGGTCGTGGCCGCCGAAGGCGCGCGGGTCGCGGCCGGTGCTCTCGGCGACGAGGGCCAGCAGGACGGCGGCCCTGGTGTCCGGCGCGCCGGTCGGCCCGTCGGGGTGCAGGAACGCGTCGGTGTGGGCGTCGAGGAAGGCGACCACCTTGCGCAGCGCCGGGTCCTGCGTCCCCGCCGCCGCGAGCGCGATGGCGGTGAGGGCGGTCCGGGGGTAGTCGGGCCCCGGGGCGGCCCAGTTCTCCATGTGGTCGCCGCCGACGAGTTGGCCGGCCAGCCAGGCCGCGGCGGCCGCCGGGTCGCCCGTGGCGGAGGGGGATCCGGTGGGGCTCGGGCTCGTGGTCGGGGTTGCCGAAGGGGAGGCGGAGGGCGAGGGGCCGCCGTTCCTGGCGCGGACGGAGTCCGGGGTGAAGTTCGGCGCCCCGCTGGTGCCACCGATGTCCGTACCGCCGTAGACCCAGGCCTCGACCTCGCCGGGCTCGGGCTTCTGCGTGCCGGCCCCGAACCGGCTGTAGGACCAGGTCTGTTGGCCGGGTTCGGCGATCCAGTACGACCAGTACGCGGTGGCCTGCGGGGTGTTGACGCACGGCTCCTCGGCCGGTGTCGGGTACTGGGCGCCGCCGTTGAAGGTCCCGGTCCCGAGCCGGCAGATGAAGGCCGGTCCGTCGTGCTCGGTGCCGGTCGTGGTGAAGCCGGCGTTGTGCAGCAGGTTCATGCCCGTCGTGGGGTGGGCGTCGCAGCCCCGGACGACGCCGCCGCCCCAGTGGGTGAAGTCGACGGCGACGATCGCGCCCGTCGTCGCCGTGCACTGCTCGATCGGGTCGGCCGAGGCGGTACCCGGGTACCCGAGCAGGACCGTGCCGCAGGCGGCGACGGCGACGGTGCCGGCGACCACCAGCGAGGCGAGGTCCCGGTTTCTGTGACGTGTGCGATTGCTGCTGACCCTCACGACGACTCCCTGGTCGGTCGACACGCGAGGCGACGGCGCAGCCGACGGTCGCCCGCGGGCACGGGGGCCGTCGAAACCGCGTCGTAGTCCGCGACGACGCAAGTGCTCTGTGAACAGACCCCCGGTCCAGGCATTCCGGCTCACCCACCCTCAGGTGGGTCCACGGTTGCGGGTCAGCGCCGGAGTTGGACCGGCTTCCCCTGAATGCCGAGGGCAAAAAATCGGTTCATCAGACCACGCTGACCGACGGAGAGTCAACGGGGCGTCAGGTCGATCACATCACCTCGTCGGGCGACGGACCTGTGCGGTAGCGTCCGCGGTGGCCGAGCGGGGGAACCCGGTGCGAACCCGGGGCTGACGCGCAGCGGTGTGGGGCGGTGACCGTGCCGTCCCGAGCCCGAATGCCCGCCCGGCCACGCACCACGGCGAATGCCGGCCCACGCGATCCGGGCGGCGACCGCTCCGGCAGTCGCGCGCCCCGAGCGGACGTGGGAGTCCCGGGGCAGGGTCGGCGCCCGCCACCCCAAGGAGCCTGTCCCGTGCCCCTCCCCACCCCGTCCCGCGCCGCCTCGGCGACCACCGTCGCGCTGACGGCCGGAGCCCTGCTGCTCTCCGCCGTCCCCGCCCACGCGACGGCCACCCCGGCCCAGATAGCCACCTCCAAGAGCACCGGCGTCACGTACCTGAAGTCCCTCCAGGCCGCCGACGGCAGCTACGTCACCGGCGGCGGACTCTCCAACGAGTGGGCGTTCAGCGCGCTCGCCGCCGCCGGAACGGCCGCCGCCGACGTGACCCCCGGCGGGGACACCGGCAGGAACGCCCGCCTCGTCTACCGCAACCAGCTCGCCGCCCCCGGCTGGCCCGGCACCTCGCCCGTGGCCACGGACTACGAGCGCGCCGTCCTCAACGCCTACGCGGCCGGCATCGACCCCGCCCGCGTCGGCCCCGGCCGCAACCTCCTCGCCGACCTCACCGCCTACTGGCAGACCGCCGAACCCGGCTACTACGGCCCGTCCGCCAACTTCAACGGCACCGTCTTCGGCCTGCTCGCCCTCGCCGGCGCCAGGACCCAGGCCGGCGCCCAGCGCGCCCCGCAGCCGCTGCTCGACGCCTCCGTCACGGCCGTGCGCGCCAACCAGCACAACGACGGCGGCTGGAACTACAGCAAGGCCGCGGGCGACCCGACGGCACTCGCCCAGGGTGGCGACATCGACATGACGGGTGCCGCCATGGCCTCCCTCTGCACCGCCGGAGTGCCCAACACCGATTCCGCGGTCGTCGCCGCCAAGAACTTCCTCAAGGGCAAACTCGCCTCCTCCGGCGCCTTCAACGCCATGTTCGGGGTGAACACCGACTCCAACGGCTGGGCCGTGTCCGGCCTCAACGCCTGCGGCATCAACCCCCAGGGCACCGACTTCACCAGCGGCACCGGCAAGACCCCGGTCGACTTCCTGATCTCCCAGCAGTTCAAGCCCGGCGGCGGCTTCAAGTACCTTCCCACCGACACCAGCCCGTCCGCCTACGCCTCCGTCGACGGCCTGCGCGCCGTCGCCGGTGCCGGGTTCACCGCCACCCCGCCCGCCCCGACCACCGCGGGCGAGCCCGCCTGGGCCGCCACCACCGACTTCACCGCCGGCACCGCCGCCCGGCTCCCGCTGGTCGTCGACGACGGCACCGGCGCGCTCAGGGTCTGCGCCGTCACCCTCACCCCGACCGGCACCACCACGACCCTCGGCGACGTCCTCGACGCGGCCGCCACCGCGACCCCGGGCGGCTGCGTCACCTCCGTCACCCCGTCCACCGGCGGCGGCACCGTCACCGCGCTCAACGGCACGGCCAACGCCGGCTCCTCCACCTGGAAGCTCAGCCTGGACGGCGCCACCGCCACCCCGGCCGCCCGGGCCGCGACCGTCCACCTCGGCGACACCGTCTCGCTGCGCTACGGCGGCTGACCGCACGACGCGACGCAGGACGGGGGCACCGGCGCCCCGGCCC
>NZ_JBHVEU010000255.1:0-12907 GCF_042802075.1 Kitasatospora sp. NPDC057518 | reverse complement strand
GGAAGTCGGCCGGGCCGACTTCCTGCGCGCGGCGGATGACACCTCCCCGAGGAGTACGCCGCCGGCCCGGCCCTGGCCGTCAAGGAGCTCGGCGCCCGCACCCCTGGCGCGTTCCTCTTCGGATACCGTGACGCTCGAAGAGGTGTTCAGACGGAAGGCGGGATTGTGGCCGGGTTCGAGGTACCAGGGCCGGAGCCGGACTGGCAACCGGCGCCGAGCCCCCCGTACTACACCGGGAAGAACCCCGCCTTCCAAGAGGGCATGTGGGAGTACGCGGCCGCCTCGTTCCGGCTTGTGGCAGGGCTGAAGCCGCCGCTGGAGGCACTGGCGGCCCGCCTGCGGCTGACAGTCGAACGCAGCTGGGAAGATCTGGGAGCCGTCGATGTCGCCATGTTCCGCATCCAGCGCGTGGACTTCGCGCTCAGCCGGCTCGAAGGCGGGGTCGAACCGAGCACGTTCGTGTGGGTGAGCCGGTCCGAGCCGGACGCCGACGCGGCACTGGGGATCCTGCTCGGCGCACTCGGCATCGGCCTTGACGCACTGACGTTCCGCGGTGACATGGAGACGGGTTTCGAACGCTTCGACGGCTCGTCGCGGTAGGCCAGGCCCTGGCCGTGGACCCTGTCGGGCCGCGGCAGTCGCGGCGCAGCCGACGCCGGCGCGGTTCCTGAGTCGATTTCCTACCGGACCCCGGCGGCAGGTGCCGTACGGGTTGCCCCAGGGAGTCGCGTGCCGGTCCTGCGGGGTGGTGGACACCGCCCGGAGCGGCTCGGTGTCCGCGCCGCACGCCTCCAGCCGGCCCCACTGCCAGGGGCGCGGCCCGGCAACCGGGGGGCGGGTCATGTCGGGTGGATGAGGCGGGTTTCGTAGGCGAGGACCACGGCTTGGATGCGGTCGCGGAGTTCGAGCTTGTGGAGGATGCGGCCCAGGTGGGACTTCACGGTGGCCTCCGCGAGGTGCAGGGTGGCGGCGATCTCGGTGTTGGACAGGCCGCGGCCGACCTGGACGAGTACCTCGCGTTCGCGGGTGCTGAGCCGGTTCAGTCGCTCGTCGTGGTCGGGGTTGCGGCCGTCGGGGATGTGCGGGCGGAGGTTGTCCAGGAGGCGGCGGGTGATCCGCGGGGAGAGCACGGCGTCGCCCGCGGCGACGTTGCGGATCGCGGTGAGGAGTTCCTCGGGGCGGGCGTTCTTCAGCAGGAAGCCGGAGGCTCCGGCGTTGAGTCCGGCGAAGGCGTACTCGTCCAGGTCGAAGGTGGTGAGGATGAGCACTCTGCTCTGCGGGGAGGCCGCGATGAGCTGCCCGGTCGCCTCGATGCCGTCGGTTCCGGGCATCCGGACGTCCATGAGGACGACGTCGGGGCGCAGTTCGCGGGCGAGGCGTACGGCCTGGGCGCCGTCGGCGGCTTCGCCGACCGGTGCCATGTCGGGCTGGGCTTCCAGGACGGTGCTGAAGGCCATCCGGAGGAGTGCTTCGTCGTCGGCGATCAGGATGCGGATCGTCATGCGGGCGGCGCTCCGGCGCTGTCGAGGTGGAGGCGGGTGTGGACCCGCCAGCCGTCGTCGGGAAGCGGTCCGGCGTGCAGTGTGCCCCCGTAGGCGGCCGAGCGTTCGCGCATGCCGGGGATGCCGTGGCCGGGCGGTACGACGACGGCAGCGGTGGCGGTGGCGGGCTGGGGCGGGTGGGGGCCGGTGTCGGTGACGTCCACGGTGACGGTCGCGGCCGCGCAGTGGATCCGGACCGTCGCGCGGGTGCCGGCGGGTGTGTGCTTGAGGGTGTTGGTCAAGGCTTCCTGTACCAGGCGGTAGACGGTGAGTTGGGCGGTGGCGGGGATGTGGGCGTGGCCGCCGTGGACGTCGAGGCCGGTGGGCAGCCCGGCGGCGCCCATCTGGTCGGCGAGGGCGGCCAGTTGGGCGATGCCGGGCAGCGGGTGGCGCCGCGCGTCCGGTTCGTCGGTGCGCAGGACGCCCAGCGAGCGGCGCATGTCGGTCAGGGCCTGCCGGCCGGTCTCGGAGATCTGGAGCATCGCGGTGGTGGCCTTGTCGGGCGACCGGTGCTGGGCGTAGACGGCGGCGTCGGTGAGCGCGACCATGACGGACAGGTTGTGGGTGACGATGTCGTGCATCTCCCGGGTGATGCGCGCCCGTTCCTCGGCGGCGGCCAGTCGCGCCTGCTGTTCCTGTTCGTGTTCCAGGCGTGCGGCCCGCTCCTCCAGGGCGGCGAGGTAGGCGCGCGTGGTGCGCACGTTCACGCCGAGGACGGCGGCGGCGACGGCCAGCGCGGTGACCGCGACGAAGGGGGTCAGGAACGCGCCGTCCGTCGACCAGCGCAGGCAGGCCAGCAGGGCCCCGGCCTCCACGGCGGCGCCGGCGACGAGCGTGCCGCGCCGGCCCGAGTTCGCTGCCACCGTGTAGAGGGCCACCAACAGGGCGACGTCGGCGGGCAGTTGGACGCCCGCCAGCCATTGGACGAGGGCCGCGGCCGCCACGGCGGCGAACACCGTGCGCGGGGCCCGGCGCCGCCACAGCAGGGGCAGGGTGAGGGCGGCGGTGAGGGCCGTAGCCACCGGCAGCTCGTGCGGTGCGCGGGTGGTCGCGACGTTGAGGAGCAGGAGCGTCGCCAGCAGGGCGTCCCACGCGGTGGGCGGCAGCCGGGAGCGCCAGCGCGCGGCGGCTCTCAGCGGTCGCGCGGCTCGTGCGGCTCGTGCGGCTCGTGCGCAGGCGAGGTCGGCGTAGCCGGTCAGCCGTGCGGCCGTCCTCGCCCACCGGGCCCGCACGCGGACGCGCACCGGCGCCTGGTTCCGGTGGGCGTGGCCGGGTTCGGCGGCCGCCTCGGTCATCGCACGTCCCTGTCGATTCGGCGTCAAGGCGGCCCCGGGTCCGGCACGTCCGGCACGTCCGGCACGTCCGGCACGTCCGGCATGTCGGGCATGTCGGGCACGTCGGGCACGTCGGGCACGTCGGGCACGGGGACCGTACGCCTGCGCGGCCCCGGGTGCGTGCCGCCGCCCCGGCACGTACCGCGGCCCTGTCACGGTAGGCCGCCGGCCCCGCGCGGCGCATGATCCCACCGTCTGATCGCCCCGCGCCGGCATACGACCGCAGGAGGAGTCCCGCCACCTCCCGTGGTCGCAGCGCGCCCGCCGCTCCGGCCTGCCCGGCTGCCACCGCGGTCGTACGCGGACCGCCGCGGACCGCTCCCCCGGTGGCACGCGGCGGCGACCGGTGGCCGATGCGGCGGCGCGCGCCCGGCGCCGAGCATGGCCAGGTGACCGAGATCATCCCGGGACTGCCCATGTCCCCCCTGGAAATCCTCGCCCTGCTGGCCGCCCTCGCGCTGGTGACGGCCCGCTGGCTGCCCCCCGCCGCCCGCCCGCGCGCCACGATCGCGGCGGGGGCGGTCCTCGTGCCGTGCGCGATCGCGCTGGGCGCGGCGGGCATCCGCTGGCAGCTCCTGCCGGTCCTGGCCGGAGCCGCCCTCGCCTCGCCGTTCGCCCTCGCTCCCCTGCTGCGACCGCTGCGCCGCCGTACCGGACGGCCGGCGTGGCGGGCCCGCTGGTGGCTGGCGCTGCCGGGGTCGGCGGCCTGCGTCGGCCTGATCGCCACGGGCCCGGTGGCCGCCTGGGCCTTTCCCGTACCGGTGTTCCCCGAGCCGTCGGGCGGCTTCGCGGTCGGCACCCGCGTGGTGCAGTGGACCGACCCGCACCGCCCCGAGACCTTCACCGCCGACCCGAACGACCTGCGCACCGTCGTGGTCCAACTCTGGTACCCCGCGGGGAAGATCCCCGCGGGTGCGCAGCGGGCCCAGTACCTCGGACGCACCGCGCAGGAGGCGCGCACCGTCTCCGGGGCCCTCGCCCGGGGCGTCGGCCTGCCGGGCTTCCTGGTCGACGGTGTCCCGCGCGCCCGCAGCCGTTCGGTCTTCGACGCCCCGGTGGCCGGCGGCGGCGAGCGGTTCCCGGTCGTGCTGTTCTCCCCCGGGTCGGGCGGGGTGCGCACCCAGAACACCGCGTGGGCGGAGGAACTGGCCAGCCACGGCTACGTGGTGGCCGCCCTCGACCACCCGTACGACTCCGCCGCCGTCGTCCTCGCCGACGGCCGGACGATCGGCACCGCGACCGCCTCCAGCGGCGACCGGGACAAGGACGACGAGCTGGCGGCCGGCTGGACGGCCGTCCGGGCCGGCGACCTCGGCTTCGTCCTCACCCAGCTGGACGCCCTGGAGCGCGGCGGGATCGCCGACCCGCTGACCGGACGCCTGGACACCGGCCGGGTCGCGGTGACCGGCCACTCCATGGGCGGCGCCGCCGCCCTGCAGGCGGCCCGGCAGGACCGCCGCTTCGCCGCCGTCGTCGACCTGGACGGCTACCCCCACGGCCCCACCGCGCCCGCCCTCGACCGGCCGACGCTCGCGCTCACCCAGGCCATCACCCCGGACAGCGACCCGCGCTACCTGCCCCGCCTCACCGAGGCGCTCGACTCCAGCACCGCGCCGAGCTACCGGCTCACCGTCCCCGGCGCCGCCCACCTCACCTTCATGGACGGCCCCCTGTACCTGCCGCCGGTGCCCTCGCTCGTCGGCACCCTGGGCCGCACCGGGGGCCCGCGCACCGTCGCCGCGGCCACCCTCGCCTTCCTGGACGCCGTCCTGCGGGACAAGCCCGGCGACCCGGCCGGCGCCCTGCGCTCCTACGGCGACCTCAGCGTCCACCGCCCGGGCACCCCCGGCTGACGCCGGGTGACGGAACGCCCCCATCAGGGCAGTTGTCGCGAACGCCCGTTCTGTGCGTGACCGTTGTGGTACGTTCCGTAATCCAACCGAAAACAGGCGACCCCGGCGGTGCGCTAACACCCCGGGGTCCGGCAACAGGAGCCAACACTCCCGATGCGCGTCCATCGTAGCGCCCCCGTGCGCGACTTCACCGTGCTGCCCAACGCCGTACTCCAGTACCGACGGCTCTCCTACACCGCCCGGGGCCTGCTCGCGGACCTCCTCTCCCGGCCCGACGGCTGGCGCGAGGACGGCCGGCACATGGCCGACACCAGCCCCCAGGGGCGCGGCGCGGTCCGCAGGGCCCTGAAGGAGCTGGCCGACGCCGGGTACTACCGGGTCGAGAAGATCCGCCTGCCCGACGGCACGATCATCACCGAGACCCACGTCTACGACGTCCCTCGGGCCGCAGCGCCGAGTACCACCCGCCCGGTCCCCGGTGGAGCGAGCACCGGCCGCGCTGACACCCTTTCAAAGGACCGGCACCAAGAACCCACCCTCCCCGCCGAATCGCCCTCCGAACCGCCCGACGGGCGGGCGGACGGGCAGTCCGACGAGCAGCTCCGCGAGGCGGTCGCCACGCTGTTCCGGGTGATCCGCCCCGAACCGCGCCTGCGCCTGGGCGAGGCCGAAGCCCGCGCACTCGCTCCCCTGGTCGCCCGGTGGCTGGAACGCGGCAGCACCGCCGCCGACCTCGCCCAGGCCCTGCTGCCGGGCCTGCCCGCCCCGATGCACTCGGCGGTCGCCGTCCTCCGCCACCGCCTGGAGCACAAGCTGCCGCCCGCCCCAAGCACCGTACGGACCGGGGCACTTCGGTACGCCGAGTGCGCGGCGTGCCACGACCCGGTGCCCGAACCCGGCATCTGCGGCCCCTGCGCGGGCCTCGCCCCCCGACCCGTCGCGGTCGGCGGCGGCGAGGCGGCCACCCGCCCCGGCGCGGCCCGTGCCAGGGCGGCGCTGCGGGCCGCCCGGGCGGCCGGCCCGCACCCGGGCGGCCTTGCCACCTGCCGCTGAGCCCGGAGGCGTGTGCCGCTCCGCCCCGTGCCGGAACCCCTCGGCGAACACCCTGGAGGCCATGTACCGCTCCCCACCGGGGATTTGCGCGGACGGGGAGCCCGGTGGCGCGGTTCCGGTGGGCGTGCGGCGCATGCGGTCCCATCACGGGACGGACCGCCGAGTCCTCCGCGGAAAGCCGGTTGGTCACCCACTGGGTCCAGCGCCACCCCGGTTTCGACACCGGGGCGGCGGCGTGCGGATCGAGGGCGGAAGCCCGGGCGGCACGGGGTACCGCGTGGGTGCTGCCGTCCTTGGTGCTCGCCCTCTTCCTGATCCGTACGCGCAGCGGCTGGTATTACTGGGGTATGCAGGAAGAGACGGCACGCTCCGCGATCGACACGTTCATCTCCGCGTTCAACGCCTCGGACGACACCTATGTGACGGCCCTGCTCTCCCAGGCCCTGACCTCGGACGTGGTCTTCTGGGGGCCGTTGGGCCGCAGCGAGGGAATCGCGGCGGTCGAGCAGTTCGTGCTGGACATCCGGCGCCACCCGGCGGGAACCGGCACGATGACGCGCTGCTCGGCGGTGGACATGCCCGGCGAGTGGGCCCGCTACCAGTGGGTCTTCACCACGCCGGACGGAGGCCCCCGCCTGGCGGGAACGGACGTCGTCCACCTGCGGCGGAGCCTCATCGACCAGGTCATCGTCTTCGCCGGGGAGATCGAGCCGTCCGCCTCCTGACGGACCGCCCGGGCAGCGCCGTGGGCGGGCGTCAGCGCGGGGAGCCGTAGCGGAGGTCCACGAGGGCGCCGGTCAGGCCGCCGAGCGTGAGGGCGGGGACGACCGCCGACCAGGGGTCTCCGGTCAGCGCTCCGGAGAGCATCACCAGGGCGATGACGGCCGCTGCGACGGCGCGGGCCGGACGTGACCGTGGCAGCAGCGCTACGGGCGCACCGGCACGGTGCCGTCGGGCCAGTCTGACGGCGAGCAGGACCAGTGCGGCCACCAGGAGCGGCGGCACCATCGCGTGCGTGGAGATCCCCATGGCCTTCGCCCTTCTGGACGGCTGGGTGCGAACATACACCCCCGACTCCCCTGCCCACCGCCCCCGGTGACAGCGAACGGCCCGGCGCCGGGCCGTTCGGCGAAGGATCGGCCGGCCGAGTACGGCGAGGGACCCGGGGCGGCGCCTCGCTACGGGTTGACGGGGCCGAAGATGGTGGTCGGCTTCGGCTGCTTGGGGGTCTCCAGGCTCTGCAGGCAGAGGGTGTACTTGTCGCTGCCGTGCTTGGAGGTGAAGTAGCCGTCGGCGGTGGGGTACTTGCGGCAGGCGTTCTCGCCGTCGGTGGTGTCGTCCTCGCGGCCGACGACGCGGGCCTCGGCCTTCGGGTCGGAGCAGGGGACCACGTCGATGTCGGGGTTGCTGTCGACGACGCCGGGCAGGGCGGCGGCGATCGGGTTGTTGTTGTGGATGCAGTCGCCGGCCTTGGCGAACTCGGGGTCGCGCTTGGCCATGACGACGATCAGCGGGATCAGGACCGCCGGGACGAGCAGGCCGACGATGGCGGGCCGCAGGTACACCGGCTTGCCGGGGTGCGCCGGCGGGCGGGGTGCGCCGGGCAGCGGCTCCGGCAGCTTGTTGACCTTCAGGCGCTGCGGGATGTTGATCAGCATCCCCGGTGGGCCGGAAGGTCGCCGAACCGTGATCCCAAATCAGTCGATCGGTGTCGAAACTCCCCCGGCCGCCCGCACCCGGCGGACAGGGCGCGAAAAACTTGGATCAGGGGACCTCGGGAGCGCTTGGAACGGCCCCGTACGCGGCCCCGGCGGGGGCGGGGCCGCGCTCCGGCGGGCGTCCGGGACCCCTGCGGCGGGCGCCCGCGGGCAGGCGCTCACACGCCCGCCTGCGGCCTCGGCAAACAGGCTCTGACCTGGCGTTATGCCGAAATTCGCCTAGGCTGTGGAGCTCTGCCGGACACCTTCGGAGGGGACATCGTGAACGAGGAGAAGACCGGGTACGAGGCCGCCCGCATCCAGGTGTGGGAGGGCCTGGAAGCCGTGCGGAAACGGCCGGGGATGTACATCGGCTCGACCGGTGAGCGCGGCCTGCGCCAGCTGGTGTTCGAGGTCGCCGACCGGGCGGTGAGGGAGGTCCTGGCCGGGCGCGCCGGCCGCGTCGACATCACCCTCACCTCCGACGGTGGCGTGCGCGTCGCCGACGACGGCCCGGGCGTCCCCGTCCGCGGGGCGGAGGGCACCGGTGAGCCCGACCTCGACACCCTGCTGACCCGTCTGAACGCCGGAGCGGGGCCCGGTCGCGGCCGCAGCGACCTGGCGCTCGGGCACTGGGCCGCGGGCCCGGCCGCCGTCAACGCCCTGTCGGGCCGGATGACGGCCGAGG
Organism: Kitasatospora sp. NPDC057518; assembly: GCF_042802075.1. NCBI lineage: Bacteria > Bacillati > Actinomycetota > Actinomycetes > Kitasatosporales > Streptomycetaceae > Kitasatospora > Kitasatospora sp. NPDC057518. Next base: position 4,741 of record NZ_JBHVEU010000255.1, on the reverse strand, counting down.
TGCGGCGCGAGGGGGTGCGCTGGGAACGGGAGTACGCGCGCGGCACGGCCGTCACCCCGCTCACCGACGCGGTCCCGGCGACCGGCAGCGGGACCGTCCTCACCTTCTGGCCGGATGCCGAGGTCTTCGGGACGACGGAGTTCTCCTTCGACGACCTGGCGGACCGATTCCGTGAACTGGCCTTCCTCAACCGCGAGTTGGACATCTCACTGACCGACCGGCGCGGGCCCGGCGAGCCCAGGTCCGAGCGGTTCCACTCCCCCGGCGGGGTACGGGACTTCGTCGCATTCCTCGACAACCGGGACGCGGCGCCCGCCGCCACGGGCACCCTCGCCTTCGAGGGCGAGGACCCGCGGATGGCGGGGACGGTGGAGGTGGCCCTGCGCTGGCGCGCCGGCGGCGAGGAGCGGGTCCGGAGCTTCGCCAACAGCCGGCCCACCCCGCGCGGCGGCACCCATGAACTCGGCTTCCGCGACGGGGTGGCGGCCGCGCTCGACGCGTACGCGCGCAAGCGGCTCCGGCCGGCCCCGGCGGAACCCGGCCTGAGTGCCGGGCAGGCCTGGGCGGGTCTGACGGCGGTCGTGTCGGTGAAGCTCGACGAGCCCGAGTTCCACGGCTCCACTCTGGACGTGCTCGGCAACACCGCCGTGCGCGCCTGCGTCGCCGAGGCCGTCCGACGCCACCTGGACGCCTGGCTGGAGGAGCACCCGCAGCAGGCCGCGGCCGTCGTCGAACGCCTCGTCCGGGGCGCCTGAGCAGCACCCGGCCCGCCTGCACGGCCCCCGGCCGCCTGAGCGGCACCCGGCCCCGCCGCCTCCCTCAAGGCGGCGGGACCGGGGGGCCAAGGCCCCTGTCAGGCCGGGCGGATGCCCGGGTTGCCGGCCTCGGTGGTGAAGGAGGCGGCGGTGGACAGGGTGCCGCCGGGGCGGGTGATGTGGGAGACGACGCGGTAGTCGGCGCGGGCCCGGTGGCGGTCCAGGGTGAGCACGGTGTAGCCGCGGCGCCCGTCGTAGAACTTCATGTGCGGGTTGGCCGCCATGAGGTTGCCCCAGTTGGACGGCTTCTCCTCGCCGTCGCCGTCGCTGCTGATCGAGGTGCCGACGAACTCCACGCCCACCGTGCGGGAGTTGGGGTCGTTGAAGTCGCGCTTGACGTCCAGGGCGTAGGCCACGTGGACGTCGCCGGTGAGCAGCACCAGGTTCTTGACACCGGACTGGTCGACGGCCTTCAGGAAGCGCTCGCGGGCGGCGGGGTAGCCGTCCCAGGCGTCCATGGAGAGCTTGGAGCGCTCGGCGGTGGTGTTCTTGCGGCGGGAGAAGACGACCTGCTGGGGGATGACGTTCCAGGTGGCCTTGGAGTGGCGCAGGCCGTCGGCGAACCAGCGTTCCTGGGTGGCGCCCATGAGGGTGCGCTTGGGGTCGTCGGACTCGGGGGTGGGGTACTGCCAGCCGTCGCCGTTGGCCTGGTCGTCGCGGTACTGGCGGGTGTCGAGGATGTCGAACTGGGCCAGCTGGCCGTAGTGGACGCGCCGGTAGAGGGTCAGTTCGGTGCCGCGGGGCTGGGGCATGCGCAGCGGCTGGTTCTCCCAGTAGGCGCGGTAGGCGGCGGCGCGGCGGGCGACGAAGGGGGCCGGGTCCTGGTTCTTCTCGGGGATGCCGGCGGCGTAGTTGTTCTCGACCTCGTGGTCGTCCCAGGTGACGTACCAGGGGTGGGCGGCGTGGGCGGCCTGGAGGTCGGGGTCGTTCTTGTAGAGGGAGTAGCGCAGCCGGTAGTCCTCGAGGGTGGTGGTCTCGTGGTTGAAGTGGGCGGCGAGGGTGCGGTCGGTGTACTTGCGGTCGCCGCCGGCGGCGTCGATGCCGTACTCGTAGATGTAGTCGCCGACGTGGAAGACGGCGTCCAGGTCCTCGCCCGCGAGGTGGCGGAAGGCGGTGAAGTAGCCGTCCTCGTAGGCCTGGCAGGAGACGAAGGCGATGCGGGCGCTGTCGAGCTTGCGGCCGCGCGGCGGGGCGGTGCGGGTGCGTCCGACGGGGCTGGCCCAGGTGCCGACGGTGAAGCGGTACCAGTAGGTGCGGGCGGCGTCGAGGCCGTCGACGTCGACGTGGACGGCGTAGTTGAACTCGGCGTGGGCGCGGGCGGTGCCGCGGCGCTCGACGCGGCGGAACTTCTCGTCGCGGGCGATCTCCCAGCCGACCCGGACGGAGCCGGTGGGCGGCAGGCCGGCGCCGGGCTCCAGCGGGCGGGGGGCCAGGCGGGTCCAGAGCACGACGGCGTCGGAGGTGGCGTCGCCGGAGGCCACGCCGAGGGTAAAGGGATCGTCGCCGATGGCGCGCGGGGCGATCTCGTTGTCGGCGGCGTGCGCGGAGGGCAGGTTGACGCTGAAGGCGAGCGCGGCGGCGGCCGAGGTGACGGTGAGGAAGCGGCGCCGGTCCAGGCGGGAGGCGGCCTCGCGCAGCATCCGGTCGGGCGTGGGGTGGTCGTCGGGGCGGGTCATGGGGGTGGTGGCCTTTCGCTGCTCGGGGGGTGTGCGAAGGGAATTGGAGTGGACCGCCCCGTACGGCGGGGGTCGGGATTCCGGCAGCAGAGTGATCATCCGGTGCGAGAGCCGTGAAGGTCCGGCAGTTCCGGCGGATCCCCCCGAACAGGGGTGAAAGGGATCAGACGACTTCCAGGTTGGCCATCATTCCCATGTCCTCGTGCTCGGCGTTGTGGCAGTGGAAGAGGTAGCGGCCGCGGTAGCCGTCGAAGCGGGTGATGATCTCCGCGGACTCCCCCGGGCGCAGCGAGACGGTGTCCTTGAGGCCGGCGTCGTGGGGCAGTGGGGTTCTGCCGCCGCGGGTGAGGATGCGGAAGCCCACGAGGTGGAGGTGGACGGGGTGGTGGACGTCGGCGATCAGGCGCCAGATCTCGGTGTCACCGAGGGGGACGGTGACGTCGGTGCGGGCGGGGTCGAAGGGGCGGCCGCCGATGAGCCAGCCGTGGCCGCCGTTCGTGCGGCCGGCGCGGAAGGCGAAGTCCCGTGTGCGGACGGCGTCTTCGCGCCGCCAGTCGGGCAGGTCGGTGGCGAGGCGGGGCGGGATGCGGCTGTCGTCGGCGGGGGCGGGGCGGGCGATGCGGAAGGCCATGACGTCGCGGGTGCGGCCGGTGCCGAGGCGGTTGACGATCCGGACCAGGGAGCCGACGGGGGCGGCGGCGAAGTCGACGACGAGGTCGTAGCGTTCGGCGGGGGCGACGGGCAGGCTCCGGTGGGTGACGGGGGCGGCGAGCAGGCCCTGGTCGGCGCCGATCTGGACGAGGTCGAGGCGGCGGCCGTCCTCGGTGCGGGCTTCGAGTTCGTAGTGGCGGGCGTTGGAGGCGTTGAGCAGGCGCAGGCGGTGGCGGGCGGCGTCGGTCTCGTGGACGGGCCAGGGGGCGCCGTTGACGAGGACGACGTCGCCGAGGACGCCGGCGAGGTGGGGTTCGGTGACGCCGGGGCGGTCGCGCAGGGCGGGGTCGAGGGAGGGGTAGGTCAGGGCGCCGTCGGCGGTGAAGGCGCGGTCGGTGATCATCAGGGGGATCTCGTGGGGGCCGGCGGGCAGGCCGAGGGCGTCCTCGGCGTCGTCGCGCACGATGTGCAGGCCGGCGAGGCCGCGCCAGAGGGCGGGGGCGGTGAAGTCCATGCGGTGGTCGTGGTACCAGAGCAGGGTGGGGCGCTGGTCGTTGGGGAAGGTGTAGTCGCGTCGCAGGCGGCTGGTGACGGCGCGGGGGTCGGTCATGCCCGTGCCGCCGCCGTGGCCGCCCGCGCTGTCCATGCCGGGCATGCCGGGCATGCCGGGCATGGTCTGGGGGGCCTGGGGCCAGGCGGCGGGCAGGACGAGGTCGGTGGGGTAGCCGTCGGAGTCCGCGGGGGTGCGGCCGCCGTGCAGGTGGACGACGGTGGGCACCGGCAGTTCGTTGCGGTGGGTGACGGTGACGGGCCGGCCGCGGCGGGCCTCGATGGTGGGGCCGGGGAAGGAGCCGCCGTACGTCCACAGCGGGGTGCGCAGGCCGGGCAGGATCTCGGCGCTGGTCTCGCGCTGGACGATCTCGTAGCGGTCGGTGCCGCCGTCGGTGGAGACGGGCCTGGCGACGGCGGGCAGCGGCAGCGGCACCTGGTAGGGGGGCGGCAGGGCGGCGGCGGTGCGCAGTTCGGCGCCGGTGGTGGCGGGGCGGCGGGCGAGGGCGGCGGCGCCGGCCAGCGAGGCGGTGGTGAGCAGGCCGAACGCTCCGCCGATGCCGAGGATTTGACGGCGCGTCAGGTTGACGTGGGGTTCAGGCACGGTCGCCGTCCTCCCGGCGGAGGGGCCGGCGCGGGGGCAGCGGGGTGCGCCACAGGGCGATGGTGAGCACGGCGAGGCCGGCGATGGTCGCCACGCCCAGCGGCAGGTGCAGCCACAGGGCGCCTTCCGTTCCGGCGACGTACTGCGCGGTCTCGGCCGCGACCGCGGCGAGGGTGGCGGCCGCCGGCCAGGAGCGGCGCAGCCGGATCCACACCACGAGGGCGGCGACCAGCTGCAGGTAGCCGAGGGCGGTGACGGCATTGGCGCCGACGGTGTGCCAGCCCAGGGCGTCGTAGTCGCCGCTGAGGTAGACGCCGGCGAAGACGGGCTGGCCGAAGGCGGCGGCGGTGTGGAGGGCGGCCACGGCGCGCAGGGTCCGTCCGGCGGGCCCGGTCCGCTCCCCCGGGTCGGTCCCCGCCCGAGGCCCGGTCCGCTCCCCTGTGGCG
>NZ_JBHVEU010000254.1:0-12950 GCF_042802075.1 Kitasatospora sp. NPDC057518 | reverse complement strand
GGCAGCCTCCCCCCGCGAGGCTGCCCCGGACCGGTGGGGGCCGGGAGCGGGTGCGGACCGACGACGGGTGATCGATCGGGGTCCGAACGGTTCCACCGACGGGTGGACCGCACCGGCCAGAGAACTCTGCACGATGACCACATGGATGTTCGAGCGTCTCCGGGGGTTGTGAGACACTTCCGTCCGTCTCAGCGCCATGACCTGGGGTTTGGGACGCCAGGCCGATCAGGTTGGAGAAGCGGAGACGCCGAACGGCCCGGACCGGGACCCTGCCGCTCCCCCGTTCCCCGCCCCCCGTTTCTCGAGTTTGGAGCGCCGCCGTGGGTTCCGCCTGGAAGCAGCTGCCCGACGAGCTGCCCGAGCCCGCCAGACGCCTGGCGGAGGAGCTCCGGGCCGTCAAGGACGCCGCCGGACTGTCGCTGTCCGAACTGGCCGCCCGCACCCACTACAGCCGGGCCTCCTGGGAGCGCTGGCTCAACGGCAAGCGGGTCGTCACCGAGCAGGCGCTGGACGCGCTGGCCGGGGCGGTCGAGTGCGACGGGGCCGCGCTGCGGGCGCTGTGGCGGCGGGCGGTGGCCGGGCCGGAGGCCGTCGCTGACGGGCCCTCGGGCGCCGAGGATGCCGCCGTGGAGGAGCCCGCCGTAGCGGAGCCCGCCGCCGAGGAGGCGCCGGTGGCCGGGCCCGCCCCCGCCGTCTGGTGGCGGCGCCCGGCGGCGCTGGTCTCCGGTGCGGCCGCGCTGGCGCTGCTGCTGGTGCTGGTGGGCCTGCGGATCAGCCGGCACGACGGGCAGGCCGCGGCGGCCGACCGGCCCGCCGTGACGACCGGTGCCTCCGCCGCTCCCAAGCCCGGGCCCACCGCCTCGGCCTGTCAGGCCGTCGGCTGCGCGCACAAGGACCCGAAGACCACCGGCTGCGGCAAGGACGCCCGGACCCTGCAGACCCAGGTGGTCGGCAAGGTGGTCGTCTACCTCCGGTACAGCCAGACCTGCCGGGCCGCCTGGGCGGCCATCACCGAGGGCCAGCCGAAGGACTACGCGACGATCACCGACGGCACCGGCGAGAGCGAGACGGCGCTCATCCACTGGGGCTACGACAACTACTCGGCGATGCTGGACGCGGCGGACCCGACCGTCACCTTCCAGGTCTGCGGCTACCAGCCGGCCGGCCACGACTGCACCGCGGTCGTCTCCGACCTGGCCATGGTGGTGGCCTCCACCCCGATCCCGATCGGGCCCGCCTCTCCCCCGCCGGGCACCGGCGCGGGCGCCTCCACGACCCCGGCCCCGGCCACACCGGCCGACCCCGCTCCGACCGACCCGTCGGCGCCGACCGCGTCGCCGAGTCCGTCCTAGGGTCCGGGCTCAGTCGAGGTACCCGCGCAGCTGCTCGGCGCAGGCGTGGTCGCGGAGCTTGACCAGGGTCTTCGACTCGATCTGGCGGATCCGCTCCCGCGTCACGCCGAACACCGCGCCGATCTCCTCCAGCGTGCGCGGGCGGCCGTCGTCCAGCCCGTAGCGGAGCTGGACGACCTGGCGCTCCCGATCCCCCAGGGTGGCCAGGACGGCCTCCAGGTGCTGGCGCAGCAGCAGGAAGGTCGCGGACTCGGCGGGCGAGGCGGCGTCGGCGTCCTCGATCAGGTCCCCGAGCGCGACGTCGTCCTCCTCGCCGACCGGGGTGTGCAGCGAGATCGGCTCCTGGGCCAGCCGGAGCAGCTCGCGCACCCGCTCCTCGGTCAGCTCCAGGGCGGCGGCGATCTCGGCCGCGGTCGGTTCCAGGCCGCGCTCCTGGAGCAGGCCGCGCTTCGCCCGGACCACCCGGTTGATCAGCTCGACCACGTGCACCGGCACCCGGATCGTCCGGGCCTGGTCGGCCAGGGCCCGGCTCATCGCCTGCCGGATCCACCAGGTCGCGTACGTGGAGAACTTGAAACCGCGGGTGTAGTCGAACTTCTCCACCGCCCGGATCAGGCCCAGGTTGCCCTCCTGGACCAGGTCCAGCAGGGTCAGCCCGCGCCCGACGTAGCGCTTGGCGACGGAGACGACCAGCCGCAGGTTCGCCTCGATCAGCCGGCGCTTGGCGATCCGGCCCCGCACCACCAGGGTGTCCAGCTCGCCGCCCAGCGGGTCGGGCGGCGGCGGGTCGCCGTTCAGCCGCTCCTCGGCGAAGACGCCGGCCTCCACCCGGCGGGCCAGCTCGACCTCCTCCTCGGCGGTGAGCAGGCGGATCCGGCCGATCTCGCGCAGGTACTGGCGCAGCAGGTCGGCGGCCGGCCCGGTGTCGTCGGCGGGCCCGCGGCGCTCGTCCGGGTCCTCGGCGTCGGCCCGCGCCCCGGACCCGGCTTCGAGGTCCGGACTGTCCGGATGGCCCTCCGGCAGGCCCTGGGCGGGGATCCGGGCACCGTCCGGGGGCACCGCCCCGGCCCGGCCGTGGTGGGTGTCCTGCTCCCCGTCCGGTTCGGCGGGGTTCGCTCTCGTACTGGTGGTGGTCGCTGCGACGACGCCTTGCTCCACGGGCATCCCCTCGGGGCGGGCGCGACTCTGGCGGACCCGCGCAGTACGGAGGTGGGACGCCCTCCAGTGTGCGGTACGCCACGCTCCGTGGCCGAGACTCGTGCGCCGACTTTCTGCGCGCGGGTTCGGGCGCCGGGTCCGGACGCCGCGTCCGGGCGGCGGGTGCCGAGGGGCGCGCTACAGCGCCGCCGCGCCCTGGCTGCGCAGCTGCTGCCCGTACTGCTGGAGCTGCCACAGCTCGGTCTGCACCGCGTGCAGCTGCTCGGCCTCGGCCCGGGGGCCGAGCCGCTGGAGGTAGCCGCGGACCTCGGTGATCCGCCGGTCCACCGCCAGCAGGCGCAGCTTGACCAGGAACTCCCCCGCGTAGATCGCGTCCGCCTTGCGGCGCGAGCGGACCGGCTCGACGGTCAGCTCGGTGACCAGCGAGCGCACCTGGTCGTCCGGGGCCGCCTCGCGCACCGCGCTGGTGAAGTCGGGCAGGGTCGCCCCGTACGCGGCGCCGCCGGCCTTGGCGACGGCCTGCCGGACGGCGGTGTACGGCGGGGTCGGGAACTCGTCCTCGCCGTAGTGGTCGAAGGCCGGGCTGACCAGGTCCGGGTGCTGGAGCGCCAGCTTGAGCAGCTCCCGCTCGACGAACTGGGCCGGGTCGCGCGGGTTGAGCCGGTAGGCGGGCTGCGCGGCGCGCTGCGGCTGGGCCGGCTCGGGGCGGCGCTGGGCGGCCGCGCCGCGCGGGTTCTGCTGGCGCTCGCGGTCCCAGCGGGCCAGCTGGGAGATCCGGCGGACGACGAACTGCTCGTCCAGGATGCCGAGCATGCCGGCCAGGCGGACGGCGTACTCGTGCTGGATCGAGCGGTCCTTGATCTTGGCGACGATCGGGGCCGCCTCCTCCAGCGCCGCCGAGCGCCCCTCCGGGGTGTCCACCCGGTGCCGGGCGACCGCCGAGGTCAGCGCGAACTCGAACAGCGGGACCGGGTTGTCGATCAGGTGCTTGACCGCCTCGTCGCCCTGGGCCAGGCGCAGCTCGCACGGGTCCATGCCGCCCGGGCTGACCGCGATGGAGGTCTTGGCGGCGAACTTCTGGTCGTCCTCGAAGGCGCGCAGGGCGGCCTTCTGCCCGGCCGCGTCGCCGTCGAAGGTGAAGACGGTCTCGCCCCGGTACTGCGAGGTGTCCATCAGCAGCCGTCGGATGATCTTGATGTGGTCCTCGGCGAAGGCGGTGCCGCAGGTGGCCACCGCCGAGGTGACCCCGGCCAGGTGGCAGGCCATCACGTCGGTGTAGCCCTCGACCACCACCGCGCGGCCCGACTTGGCGATCTCCTTCTTCGCCAGGTCGATCCCGTACAGCACGTGGGACTTCTTGTAGATCGGCGTCTCGGGGGTGTTCAGGTACTTCGGGCCGTTGTCGTCCTCGCGCAGGCGGCGGGCGCCGAAGCCGACCACCTCGCCCGCGATGTCCCGGATCGGCCAGACCAGCCGGCCCCGGAAGCGGTCGATCAGACCGCCGCGCTGGCCCTGCGAGGCGAGGCCGCCGAGCAGGATCTCCTTGTCGGTGAAGCCCTTGCCGCGCAGGTAGCGGACCAGGTGCTCCCAGCCCGCGGGGGCGTAGCCGACGCCGAAGGTCTTGGCGGCCTCCTCGTCGAAGCCGCGCTCGGCCAGGAAGCGGCGCCCGATCTCCGCCTCCGGCGAGGCCAGCTGCTCCTGGTACCAGGCGGCGGCCACCTTGTGCGCCTCGACCAGCCGGGTGCGCTCGCCCTGCTGGTGGCGGGGGCTGTAGCCGCCCTCCTCGTAGCGCAGGGTGATGCCGGCCTGGGCGGCCATCCGCTCGACGGCCTCGGCGAAGGTGAAGTGCTCGATCTTCATCAGGAAGGCGATGGTGTCGCCGTTCTCCTGGCAGCCGAAGCAGTGGAAGACGCCCTTGGCGGGGTTCACGTAGAAGGAGGCGGACTTCTCGTCGTGGAAGGGGCAGACGCCCTTGTACTCGCCACCGCCACCGTTGGTCAGCTGTACGTAGTCGCCGACCACCGCGTCGATCGGCAGTGCGCTGCGCACCGCCTGTACGTCTTCGTCCCTGATCCGCCCGGCCACCCCGGAAGTCTACTGGGGCGGCGGGGCATTCCGGCCGCGCCGAGGGCTCGGCCCCGGTCGGGGCACGGCCGCACCGGAGCCGTCGCGGCCGCGCCCGGCGGCTACGCCCAGGCGGCGCCGACGAGTTTGGCGTGCAGGGCCAGGGCGGAGGCGTCCGTGAGGGTGGCGATCTGGTCGACGACCGTGCGCAGGGCGGCGCGGTCGTCCTCGGCCTCGTGGTACATCGCGGCGAACACCGGGTCCAGCCCGTCGGGGGCGCGCTGGGTGAGGACGTACGCCAGCTCGGCGATCACGATCCGCTGCCGGGCCCGCAACTGGGCCTGCTCGTCGCGCTGCATCACGAAGCGGACGGCGACCGCCTTGAGCACCGCGCACTCCAGCCGGACGTCCCTCGGCACCACCAGCTCGGCGGCGTAGCGGGTGAGCCGGCCGGGGCCGTAGCGGGCGCGGGTGGCCTGCTCGGCGGCCAGGCAGAAGCGGCCGATCAGCTGGCTGGTGAGGTCCTTGAGCCCGGCCCGGGCCCGGGCGGTGCCGTCGTAGGAGCGGGGCCACCACTCCTGGGCGAGCAGCCGGTCCAGGGCGGCGGCCAGCTCCTCCGGCTCGGCGTCCGGGGCGTAGCGCTCGGCGACCTTGAAGAGTTCGGCCCGCTCGCCGGGGGCGCGCAGCACGGCCGGGTCGATGTGGCCGGCCTGGAGGCCGTCCTCGACGTCGTGGGTGGAGTAGGCCACGTCGTCGGACCAGTCCATCACGGTGGCCTCGAAGCACTTGCGCCCGGCCGGGGAGCCGGCCCGCAGCCAGCGGAAGACCGGCAGGTCGTCGGCGTAGACGCCGTACTTGGAGGAGGCCGGGTCGGTGGGGTGGGCGCCCTTGGTCCACGGGTACTTGCCGGCGGCGTCGAGCGCGGCCCGGCTCAGGTTGAGGCCGACGCTGCGGCCCGGCCAGGGGGCGAGCCGGACGGCCGGCTGCTCCCCCTCGGGCGCGAAGCGCTTGGGTTCGAGCCGGGTCAGGATGCGCAGCGACTGGGCGTTGCCCTCGAAGCCGCCGCAGGCCTCGGCGGCCTGGTCGAGGGCCTCCTCGCCGGTGTGGCCGAACGGCGGGTGGCCGATGTCGTGGGCCAGGCAGGCGGTCTCCACGAGGTCCGGGTCACAGCCCAGGGCGGCGCCCAACTCCCGCCCGACCTGGGCGCATTCGAGGGAGTGGGTGAGGCGGGTGCGCGGGAAGTCGCTGCGCATCGGGGCGACCACCTGGGTGGTGCCGGCCAGCCGGCGCAGCGCCGCCGAGTGCAGCACCCGGGCGCGGTCCCGCTGGAAGGCCGTACGGCCCGGGCGCTTGTCGGGTTCGGGGACCCAGCGGGCCTCGGCGGCGTGGTCGTACGTGATCGGGGCGGCGAGGCGGTGCGTGGTGTCGTCCATATGTCCTTCACCGTACGCCGCGCCCCCGACACGCGGGGTGTGCCGCGCACGAAGGGGTGCGGGCCGGGGCGTGAACGGTGCGCGGCGCGCGGGTGCCCGCCCCGGTGGGTCCGCCCCACCCGGCCGGCGCACCCCTCGTGCCCCCTCCGTCCCGCGCCCCGGCGCGGGCGTCCTCAGCCCTTGATCGCCTTCAGGACCACCCCGGACATCGCCTCCTGCCCCTTGGCGTTGGGGTGGATCGGCGCCGACCCCTGGGCCGGGAGCGGCGGCTCCACCCAGCGCTTGTCCTCCCCCGCGCACATGTCGTGCCCGGCCGAGGGCCCGGCGAGGTCGACGAACACCGCGCCGGCCGCGTCCGCGCGCTTCTTGAGCATGCCGTTGAGCTGCTGCTGCTTCTCCACCAGGAAGGCGAGGTCGGAGGCGGCCACCGCGTTGCCCAGCACCGGCAGGCAGTTCGCCGGGTCGGCCGGGAGCAGCCCCGGGTAGCCGATCACGTACACCTTGGCCTTCGGGGAGCGCTTCTTGACGTCCTGGAGCACCTGGCCGATCCGGTCGCCGGCCGCGTCCACCTTGCGCTGGACCTCGTCGGTGCCGCTGCCGGCGGCGTAGTGGTCGCGGCAGGGCGAGTCGCTGATCCGGTCCGCGCTGTCGCTGATCACGCCCTTGACGATGTCCACCAGGTTGGCCTTGGCGCACTCCGTCACGACCTCGATGAAGCCGGCGTCGTTGCCGCCGATCCCCAGGGTGACCAGCCGGGTGTCCGCGGTGAGCGCGTCCAGCTGGGCCGGGTTGGTGCCGTCGGCGACCTTCTGCGGGCCGGTCAGGTCCCCGGTGCGGGCGCCGCTGCAGCTGACGTCCTTGAACTGGTCGGCGGCGAGCGAGAGCCCCTTCGCCACCAGGGACGGGTAGTTGGCCCCGGAGCGGTGGCAGGCGCCCGGCTCGCCGACCTGCGGGGAGATCTTCATCCCCGCGGTGTACGAGTCGCCGAGCGCGACGTACGGGCCGGTGGGCGGCGGGGCGGCGGTCGGCGACGCGGCCGCGCCGGCCCGCGCGCGGTCGGACGCCGCGCCCGCGGCGCCGCCCGTCCCGCTGTCCGAGCCGGTGTTGTCGGTGCAGCCGGCCAGCAGCGCTGCGGCCAGTCCGACGGTCAGGGCGATGGTCGGGCGTACGGTCCTCGGCATGGTCTCCCCCCGGGGATACGGTTCACGGTCGGCTCCTTGCGGCGGCCCGTCCCCCGGGCACATCAGGGGCCAACGAACGGTCCCGGCCGATGACTCCCGCCCCGGCCGAATCGCCTTCCGGCGGGCCCGAACCGGCCGGAAACCGACCCCGGGGCCGTCCGGGCACCGGCTTCCGACCGCTTCCGCGCGCCCTCTCCGGCCGGCGCACCACGAAACCGCGTGCGCGTCGGCCGCTCCGCGTCGACTACTCCGCGCCGCGCTCGTGCTCGGCCAGGAACTGCTCGAAGCGCCGCCCCAGTTCGTCCGCCGAGGGCAGGTCCACCGGCTCGGCCAGCAGGCTCTCCCGGCCCTCCGCGCCCGCCACGGCGTCGTACTGGCCCTCCATGCCGCGGATCGCCGAGCGCAACTCGCCGTCCCCCTGGGCCAGCTGCTCCTCGATGTCGGCGTAGACCTCGGAGACCTGCTCGCGCAGCCCGGTGCCGGGCAGCACCAGCCCGGTGGCGGACTGCACCGCCTCCAGGACCTGCACGGCCGCCGCCGGGTAGGCGGAGCGGGCCACGTAGTGCGGGACGTGCACGGCGAAGCCCAGGACGTCGCACCCGGCCTCGGCCAGGCGGTACTCCACCAGCGCCTGGGCGCTGCCCGGCACCTGCGCCTGCTCGAACCACTGCGGGTAGCCCGGGGCGAGGTCCAGCCGGTTGCCGTGCGGCGTCATGCCGACCGGGCGGGTGTGCGGCACGCCCATCGGGATGCCGTGGAAGTCGATCGAGAGCCGGACCTCGAAGCGCTCCACCAGCTCGCGGACGGCGCGCGCGAAGCGCTCCCACTCGACGTCCGGCTCGGGGCCGCTGAGCAGCAGGAACGGCGCGCCGGCGGCGTCGTGGACGAGCTGGAGCAGGATCTCCGGGGGGTCGTAGGACGTCCAGTGGTCGTGGTCGAAGACCATCGCCGGGCGGCGGGCCCGGTAGTCCACCAGACGGTCGTGGTCGAAGCGGGCCACGACCTGCGGCGAGCCCGTCTCCAGCAGGTGGGCCACCACCTGGCCGCCGGCCTCCCCGGCGTCCATGAAGCCCTCGTAGTGCTGCAGCAGCACGAGGCCGGCACCGGTGTCGCGCAACTGCTCGTTGGCCGCGGCGACGGCGGCCACGCCCTGCTGATCCAGCTCGTACAACGCCTGGAAGTCACGCACCGCGCACCCAACCCCGTTCCCTGCTCGTTCCGGTCGACCGGCTTCTCGTCCTCTGCAGCGTGCCGGGCGCCGCCGGAATTCCCGCCCCGGCCCCGCCCCGCCCCCGCCCCGTGGACGGACACGTCCACGGGGCCGCGCCGGGGCCGTTCCGGAGCCGCTCCACGGCCGCTCCGGTACCCGTCCGACGGCTCCCCGGGGGGCGCGCCCGACGGCCTCGGCCGACCGCTCCGGACCATGATCGCACCCGACCGAAGAGCCCCTGGTCACGGCCCTGGTAGCGCCCCCGCGGGAGGCCCGTCCGCGGGGCCCCGGAACGGCCCGCGCGGCCATTCGCGTGCCGCGAAGTGACGCACCGCCTTCTGGCGGGTATCGTCCTCTCGCTGCCTCGCATCGTCGCGTCGTCGCCACGTCGTCCGTAACGCCGTCGGCCACGTCCCGGTCCGTTGCTCGGCCAGCCCCACGACGCATCTTGCCTTCACCTGGCCGCCCGCTTCCCTTCGCGCTCTCGTCTCCTCTTCGGCCATTTCGCGGACGCACACTGTCCCCTCGCTGTTCCCGCCGGACCGGTCCGAGGACCCGTGTCCGTTCCGGCACCCCCGCGCCGCCCGCTCCGGGCCGCCGCCCCCACCCCGTTCGACCGGACCTCCGGCGTGCGCGGGTACCCGGCGGACGGACCCGGGCCCAGGCGTACCCATGTCCAGCGCACCCCGTGCCGTACCCCGGCCCGGGAGGCTCCCTCCGACCGATGAAGGACAGAAGGTTCCGTGCCCGTACCTGTCACCCTCACCGGCCGCACCGTGCGGCTGGAGCCCCTCGCCGCGCACCATGCCGAGGCCATCGCCGAGGCCGGCGCCGAGGACCGTACGACCTACGCCTTCACCCCCGTCCCGCACGGCCTGGAAGCCGCCCGCGACTACGTCGCGCGGGCGCTCGCCGACCAGGCCGCGGGACGGTCGCTGCCGTTCGCGACGGTGAACGTCGCCGACGGCCGGGTCGTCGGCTCCACCCGCTTCCTGGAACTCGACTACTGGCAGGGCCCGATGGTGTGGCCGCCCGTGCCCGGCGTCCCGTTCGGCGATCCGGCCACGGCCGTCCCGGACGCGGCCGAGATCGGCAACAGCTGGCTCTCGCCGCGCGCCCAGGGCACCGGCATCAACACCGAGGCCAAGCTGCTGATGCTGCGCCACGCCTTCGAGACCTGGGGCGTTCAGCGGATCTCGATGCGCGCGGACGCCCGCAACATGCGCTCGCGCGCCGCCATCGAGCGGCTCGGCGCGACCTCCGAGGGCGTCCGCCGGGCGCACTCGCGCGGGCTGGACGGGGTGGTGCGCTCCACCGCGTTCTACTCGATCCTCGACGACGAGTGGCCGGCCGTCCGCGACATCATCGAGCTGCGGATCGCCGCCGCCACCTCGCCGAGCGCCCCGGATCCGGCGATCAACCAGGAGTGCCTTAGACAGGGCGGCAGCGGCGCCGGGCAGCTGATGATCACGGTCTGAGGCCGGCCCGGAGCGGCTCGTAGCCGAGGCGCGCCAAGCCCAGGACGGCCGGCAGGGTCGTGCGGTCGTCCCAGGCCCGGTGGCGTCCCGGGTGCGCCTCGACCAGCGCCTCCACCGGCCGCCAGCCGCCCCGCACCCGGGCCACCCGGACCCGGTAGACCTCCGCGCCGCCCACGCCGCGGTGCAGGTGCAGCACGCCCTCGGAAACGACGGACACCCAGCGCTCGTCCATGTCCCGGGCCCGCAGGCCGCGCCTGATCCGCTCCCAGTCGGCGTCCGACCAGAGCAGGTCCGGCACCGGGTACGGGCGGGGCAGGCGGATCGGCGTCAGGTGCGGCTCCCCGGCCGCGCGGACGCCGCCCGGCTCCGGGAACGCCCACGCGGGCAGCGGCTCCCGGGCGGCCAGCCAGGCCCGCGGGATGCCTCCGGTGCCGGTGTGCGCCGCCACCACTCCCCCGGTGATGGCGGCGACGGTGTCCATGTCGCCGCCGGCCGCGACCGCCTCCCACACGGCGGTGCGGTAGTCGGCCAGGTTCCGGGCGGCGCACCACAGGGCGTACGGGACGGTGTCGGCCGCGGAGGTCCGGCTGCCGTTGCCGAGCACCTGCGCGGCGAGCCGGAAGTCCGGCCGGGCGAGCAGCCCGCGGGCCTCCTCCAGGCCGTCCCTGACCGCCCCGTTCGGGGTGAGGTCGGCGACCGCCGCCAGGAAGGCCTCCGGCGTCGTGGCCTCCGCCCGCGCCCGCGCCCGCACCGCGTACGCGGCCGCCACCGCGACCGCGATCGCGCCGTCCACGGCCTGCGGGTGGGTGTGGGTGATGACGGCGGTGTCGGCGGCGGGCCGGACGACGGCGGCCGGGTCCTCGGCGTACGCGGCCCCCAGCGGGGCGACCCGCATCGCGGCGCCGTTGCCGTACGAGCCCTGGCCGTCGAAGAGTTCGGCGGCCAGCCGCCGGGCGTCGCCGCCCTCGCGGACCAGCCGGAGCAGCCGGTTGGCGGCCGGGCCGTAGCCGCGGTCGAAGTCGTGGCGGAGGGCGAAGGCGTGGGTGAGGTCGAAGGTGTCGATCGCGCCGCGCTCGGTGTGGGCGGCGTGGACCGAGCAGGCCATCTCGGTGTCGTCGGTCCAGGGCCAGGGACCGGGCGGTTCGGTGCGGGCGGCGAGGTGGGCCCGGGCGGTTTCCGGGACGAACATCTGGGCGCCGAGGGCGTCGCCCACGGAGAGGCCGTTGAGGGAGTCCAGCGCGGGGCCGGTGTGCGTGGATGGAATGGTCATATGCCCTCCAGCTCAGCGGGTTGACCGCCGTCCCGTCAACACCCGTGGCCGGCGTCCCCACCGACGGGGGATGTTTCGCATACCTCCGATTCCGGCGGGCAGGCACCGGGGCATGACCCGCGCGAACCCCCTCGACCCGGTCGCCCTGCTCGGCGCCGACCAGCAGCACATCGCCACCCGGGCGCAGCTGCGCCGGCTCGGGGTGCCCTCCGGCACCATCGCCCACCGGCTGCGGCCGGGCGGGCCCTGGCAACAGGTCCTGCCCCGGGTGATCTGCCTCCAGAGCGGCCGGTTGACGTTCCACCAGAAGCTGCGGGCCGCGCTGGCGTACGCGACACCGAAGGGCCGCGACCCGCGGGCCGGGGAGGTGCTGCTGACCGGCTTCGCGGTGCTGGCCGAGGCCGGGCTGCCGAGCGCCGGGCACCCGTCCGACCTGAACGCGGTCGACATCCTGATCCCTACTCAACGGCGGGTCGGGGACAGGGAGTTCGTCCGGATCCACCGGGCCTCCGGGGCGATGCCGGGCGGCTTCGAGCGGGACGACGGGCTGTGGAGCACCACCGTCGCCCGGGCGCTGGCCGACCTCGCGCCGGGGGAGACCGGGCAGCGCCGGTTCCGGGCGCTGTGCGCGGAGGCCGTCCAGCGGCGGCACTGCGAACTCGGCGAGCTGCTCGACCAGTTGCTGTCCCGCCCGGGTGCGCTCGGACTGCCCCAGGTGGCCCGGGTGGTGGAGGACCTGACGGTCGGGGTGCGGTCGGTGGTGGAGGGCGAGGCCCGCGAACTGCTGGCGCACGCGGGGCTGCCGGAGCCGCTGTGGAACCCGGTGCTCTTCCTGGACGGCCGCTTCCTCGCCGTCCCGGACGCCTACTGGCCGCACGCCTGCGTGGCCCTGGAGATCGACTCCCGCGCCTGGCACCTGCGCCCCGCCGAGCACGAACGGGGCCTCGCCCGCGCCAACCGCCTCACCGCCGCCGGCCTCCCGGTGGTCCGCACCACCCCGGTCCAGCTCCGCCGCGACCCGGCCCCGGTGCTCCACGAGCTCACCGCCCTGGTCACCACCGGCCCGCACGCCCCCCACCCCCGCGTCACCTGGCGCCGGGCCCGGTGAGGGGCGCGGCGAGGGCTGCCGAGGCCCGGCTCAGCAGCGGGAGTCGATCTCCTGGAAGGTGGCGTAGTGGTCGGCGGACCAGTACTGCTCGCCGGAGTCGCCGGTCACCACGCGGCGGGTGCCGCGGTCGTTGGAGCCGGGGGTGACGACGGTGTACTCGTGGTAGTAGCCGCCGGACTTCTTGGGGAGGCGGCTCTCGCGGTTCTCGAAGACGATGCCGTCGCGGTTGTACGGGTAGGGGCCGCCCTTGGCGATCAGGCCGAGGGTGTCCTGGGCCTGGCTGGGGAGCTTGGTGCGGCAGACGTCGGCCATGGCCGGGTCGGTCGGGACCCAGGTGCCGGCCGCGGCGGGGGTGGTGCCGGCGCCCCCGGCGGGCGGGCTCGGCTTGGGGGCCGAGGGCTTGGGCGCCGTGGCCCCGGACGTCGTGGCACCGGCGGCCGCGCTCGTGGTGGCGCTCGCGGCGGCCTTGGGGTGGCCGCTCCCCTGGTTGGCGAGGAGGTACCCGGCCCCGGCCAGGACCGCCAGGATCAGCACGGCCACGGCCACGAGCGGGTTTCTGCGGTTGGTCATGCGGTCCAGCTTGGCAGGCGGCCGGGCCGGGCCGGGCCAGCTACACACGTGGCCGCCGCCACACCGGCCGGTGCGCCGGCCCGTACGCGGACGTACGGCCGGGCGGGAACGGACGCCGTTGTCCGT